>NZ_MWQG01000003.1:0-160754 GCF_002210365.1 Fibrobacter sp. UWH1 | reverse complement strand
GCGAATGTCAACAAAAAAGGGTGGCGAAGCCACCCACACATGTTGATGAAGAGCCAAAAATGTGCTAGTTTTCTAGAAAATGCAGTAATGCTATACCCAAATACCACTGCATATATTTCTAATAAATATAGCATGCTTCTAAAACAATGTTTGTTAGAGTCGAATGCGGATGATCCATATGAGATTATCATAAAGCATTTATCAAAAAATTTTGAAGGATACGCCAAGCGACATGATGGCAACAATGATTTTTATTATAGTTCAGCATACGTCCACATTTTGAAAGAATGTGGCATTTGTCCCAAAAGTAATATTAATCTAGATTCAATTGTCAATTCTATTGTTGTTGGCTTAAAACAATGGATGAACTGGGAAAACGAAAATGCACTTTCTGAATATGTAGATTATTTCTTTGATGTATTGAATGATGATCAAATTGTGAGATTAGCAGAACCCTATACAGAAATTTTTATTGATGATAATAGAAGAGATTGTAGTCCTTATGGCTCAAAGGATCCGTTTAAAAATAAAGTGATTGCTAAAAAAATTGCAGAAAAAATAGTTGGAATAACAACAGGAAAACAAAATGCAATTTATCCTGCCATAAAGCATTTTTTTGCACCTAAAAAATGGAGTGGTGAAACAGATCCTGATTTTAAGAAAAGAATGTGGAGTAAATACAAAGAAAAACTAGAAGTTCTTAATATTAGCGAAATAGAATTCAGTAATATTTCGATATAATTGGTCAAAAAGTTTTTTTTGTAGCATATGTACAATAGAAAATTTAAAGCGTTGTGCGAATCCGTTTATAGAAAACCTTGTTTTACAGACAAGCCCTGTCCTGATGAATATAGATGTGTTGTTAATATAGAAAATAGCTCTATTTCAGAAAAATCTGAAAATGATGAATCCTTGCCTATAGTTGTTCTGATACTCGAATCTCCCCATAAAAGTGAATATAATCAAAGTACGAGAACCGCTATTCGTCCTGCAAATGGTCCTACGGGAATATCTATTGATGAAAATATTGCGAGTTTGTTGTCAGAAACCTATGGAAGCAGAACTTCTCATAGAGTTTGCCCGCCTAAAGTTTTATTGTATCTCGTTGAAGCAATATCTTATCAATGTAGTAATAATTTAGATTCGATTGATCACGAAAAGCGGGATGTATTATTTAGATTGGTTTGGGAAAAGTTTGGTAAAAGTGACTTTGAACGCCGAATGCGGCGACTTGAGCCGTTTGCAGTTATAAATGCCTGCACATGCTCAAAGCAAAATAGTACCATAAAATCGTACATAAATCGGTGTAATCGAATGATGAATAATCCAAACATTCGGAATAAATATAAACCTAAATATATGAATGCATTGAATGTTTTGGTGCAGGAATCTTTAGATTCGATTTGGAAATCTAATCAAAATGTTGATTTGCTATATTCAGCTCATCCATCAAGTCCAAATTTTAAAAGTAAAGGACTTTTTTTTAGATGAAAAGAATTGGAAAAATGAACATGTTTTTTAAATAATTTAAAGCAAAAAGACTAGCTAAGGTATTTGGGGAATGAAATGGACAACATTCAAAAAATTCGAAGAGTTCTGATAAGTAGGAACCACGCAAATCTTGCGGATTTACTAATTCATTCCGAAGGGGAACTTTCGGAATCAAGTACTTATGGACATTATTTATTCTCTACGATAAGCACATATTTCATCAAATCTCCACCCAAAGAAACAGATTTGCTAAATGCATTAAGTGCGGTTGATAAAAAAAGAATCTTTGATGCAGTAATATCTGTTTATCCATATAGAGATCATGCTCCAGAAATAGTGAATGTTGAGTATCAGATATCATTTGACTCTGATGTAGAAGATTTATCTCCGGAGACTCCTGCAATAAAAGAAGTCTCTCGTGATTATATTGTCAGTTTGTCAAATCGAGCGTTGAATGATATAGAGAATGGCGATTATGACAGTGCAATTACTAAATCAAGAACATTGGTAGAAGAAGTCTTTTGTTTTGCAATTGAACAACAAAATCAGAAACCTAATGATAATGGGAAAATAGATGATTTGTATAAACAAGTTAAGAAACTTTATAGTATGCACCAAGATGCAGAAACTGATGTTCGAATAAATAATCTATTGTCCGGTCTGAATAAAATTGTAGATTCAATTTCTCAAATGCGAAATAAGGGAAGTGATGCTCATGGCCTTGGGAACCGGCGCATAAATATAAAAGATTATCATGCGAGATTATTTGTGAATTCTTCAAGAATCGTTGCTGATTTTATTTTGGCTGTTGTGGAAAATAGGAAATAATGTTTAGCCTATGATTACCTGGCAGAATGCATTAAGTGATGATGGCTCTTTAAAAAACATCAGTGAGGTGACTGATGCGTATCGAAAGGTTCATTGCTTTACTTGTTTTGGATGCAATAATGGATTGACGGCTGTTCTTGGAAAACAGCGAGAACGTCATTTTAGGCATACTCCAGGTTGTATATGCAATCCCGAAACATATTTGCATCAAGTCGGGAAAAAGATGTTTGTCGATTTGTTTGAATTGGCGAAGAAAATAAATAAAAGATTGTTGGTTGATTTTCTTCAAACGAAAATATGTGTAAATCCTGACTGTCCTTTAGGAAAAGACCATTGCGTTGAAAACGTAGGGGAATACGAAGAATTTGAACTTTTTCCCCACTTCAATCATTATGAGGTAGAAAAATATGATCCTGATACAGGTTTGACGCCAGATATCTTGCTAACTAATGATGATGGCGAAAAAGTTTATATTGAAATATTTGTAAATCATCCGTCGTCTGAAGAAAAAATTAAATCAAATATTCCTATTGTAGAAATAAGCCTTTCTGAGGAAGCTGATTTAAAGTGCTTAAAACCTGAATTGAACGATGGCGATATAAAAATAGACAACACATTCACAGAATGCTTTAACATTCCTAATTCAAAAAAGCTTGCAGAAAAACCAATCTGTTTAAAAAGTCTTGATAAAGCGCGACAGCACTTTTTAGATTACTTTCGCTATTATCAGCAGAATGAACAATCAGTTGAACTCGTTTATTCGTGCACAAAAATATGTGAATCAAAAAACTGCCCTCATTTAGAAAAAGGGCGTTGCGTTAAGCCTACAGGATTTGACCGATTTGATTTAGCAGAGATGTTCAATACGTTTATAAAAGAGGATAAAGCTGAAAACTTCTCGCAAGATTTAATCATTACGAATGGGAAAAAGGCGAAAATACGATTTCAGTTTGGATTAAGATTGTCGGAAACCTGCGAATATGGTGATGATGGGCGTGTTGTTCAGTATGCAATCAATCTAGATTCTGATACATATCCGTGGCAAGAATGCTCTGTGGTTCAGGAGGGCTCTAAAGTCCGCTTCTTAAATTTTGAAAAGAAAAATGAATTAGATTGCAAGAGACAATTTTTTAACGCCATAGTAGTTTACAAAAATGGTCGCTGTATGCCATTGAGCGAACACAGAATTACGGACATTAAGAAAAAAATTTTAGAGCAAAAACAAGCTATCGTCGAATATATCCTTATCCCAACATCAAGATTGGAACAAGAATTAGGTTTTCCTACTTACAAGGATCAATTTAAAGCAGCCATTTCTGTTTTTAAATTAAAGAAACAAGATGTGAGGAATTGTTTTCTCTGTAAGTATAGTGGCGATAATTCGTATAGTTGGGATGATGATAGCAAACCGATTTTCTGTAAAACATTTCGTTTTCCATGCTCTTCTGGCCAGGCCGTTGGCTGTGAACGATATAGGATCAAGTATGATGCGGTTCAGGAACATTTGAACAATGAAGGCTTGAAAAGGCTACTGTTTGAATGTTTGGAAACTTACAGGATTAAATAATCAGGTCATAGATTTTCATAAGGAGATGTCATATGCCACATGATTGTCGGTGCAATAAATGTAAAAGTGTAATTTATGCAATGTTCTTCAGAATCTATGATGAAATTGAGTTTAAACCCAAATTTGAAACTGCTTCCGTCCGATTGGCAGATTATGAAGGGAAGAAAGTGTATCAATCATTGAGCAAGATATATAAGGCGCTGCAGAGTTGTGGAAGGAATAAACGTTTTGTTAGGGTGAAAAATCTATGTGAATCTGACTTATATATACCATCAAAAAAACTTTTAATAGAAATAGATGAGTCGCAGCATTTTACGGAAGAGCGGTATACAGCATTGAAAAACTATCCAAAAGGTTTTGAGTTTTCATATGATGTAAAATCATACAAGCGAATGTGCAAAAAGATAAGGTCTAAGGACCCTGACCCCAAGTATAGAAACCAACAGCGTGCTTGGTATGATTCTGTTCGCGATTTTCTTCCGAAAATATGTCCGGAAGAGGTGAAAAAAGTTATTCGCATTCCTTTAGGTGAATATAAGTGGTGCGATTTAGACCATAAAAATAAAAAAGATGTAGCAAAATTTAAACGATTGCTCAAATCGGAGTGTATATGGCGAAAATAGGTTTGGTCTCATTTCAGAATTCGTGGAATACGATTAATAATGCAACTCGTTGGAATTTATTCAAGCAAATACGAACTTTTGCCTTGAATAATAATGTGACGTATTTGTTATTTTCAGGTTCAACATTATTTGATAAAAAAACACAATCTGACAAAAGTGTAGAGAAGATTGTAAATAAAGTTGGCCTATTTTTTAAGAAGTTTTCAATTATTTTCGAAATGAATAATGAACGTATTTTGAAAAATAAAGTACCGCCATATGGATTATATGCTTTTGAAAAAGGAAAGAAAAAATTGGGTCCTGTATGTCAACTATTGGCCACGAGTAAAGCGCCAAAGTCGTTATATGAAGAATTATGGCGACAGATACAATCAAATGAACGTACAGTGAGTTTGAATCAAAAAAAATTTCTAATTCTAATTTGTGGCGAATTAAATATCCTTCATAATTGTCAAAATGATAATAATAGAGTTGATGGATTACGTTATCAATTTGGTGGTGGTAGCATTCGAAGTGTGAAATACGATATCCTTTTCAATCCAACGCATACTCCATTAAAAGCTATGTATGGTAAGTATAAAAATAGACTGAAGTATATGAGTGAGCGAGCGGATGGTAGAATGGCTTTTCTAAATTTCAATGTTCCAAGAGAGCAAAAAAATAGAAATGCGGCATTTATTGCTTATAAGGAGGGGAAGGAAATTGTTTGGAAAAATGAGGAACGAGAAGATTGGTCTAATGGTTGGGCAATGAGAATAATTGAGTGCTAACTAGAATGAAAAATTTTTGAATAATGGAAATGGATAATAACGAACTCAAATAAAGAACTTTTTATGTAAGGTCTCCCCCATGCTCTTCACTCCCACTGGTACATTCTATTCCAAGGTTCAATTCAAGACCGAAGAAGAGGTCGAGAAGGTTGTCGTTAAGAACTTCAAGCTTCTCTTCGGCGACTATTCCATCTTGCTGCCGAAAAGTTTGATTCGGACTTCTGGCGGCAAGGGGAGCCACCCCGTGGTCCCGTGAATGGCGGCTGCGTTCGTTGCCGGAGGCGCCCGAAACGGTCTCACCTTCTGGAAGAATAAAGATAGGAAGGAATTGAAAAGTCTCGGAAAATAAGTATCGCTTCAATCTATTGCCCCCGCTCGTCTAAATGGCAATTTTAAAGACGAACCTTAGACGAACTTTAGACGAAAATTGGCGAAATTGAACGAAAAACGGCAAAATTTTAGACGAGAAAATGTTTTTTTTCGGAAAAACGCCGGTTTGACATTTTGTGACATCTGATTGTGAGTATATTTAGGGCGAGAGGTCTTGCATGAGTAGAAAAAGTGAAAACGGGCAAAAACAATCTTTAACCATTCTCGATAAGGATTATCTTGAATGGGTCAAACAGTTGTCATCAAGATATAAAAGCTATTTGATCAAGGCTTCTGTTCACATCAATTCGGAGCAGTTGAAATTTTATTATAGCGTTGGGAAAGACATCCTCGAAAAGCAGATTGATAATAAGTATGGCACCAAATTTTATGCCACTCTTAGCCGCGATTTAAGAAAGTTGTTGCCAGATGCGGAGGGGCTGACAGAAGGGAATTTGAGATATGCAAAGCGATTTTATCAGCTTTATTCGGATCCCAAGAAATTGTTTCCGCAAGTTGCGGAAGAATTGTATCCGCAAATATTTCCGCAAGTTGCGGAAGAATTGCCTAAAGTACCATGGGGCCACCATCGTTTGCTCATTGATAAATTCTCTGACAATCCGCCCAAAGCGCTTTTCTTTGTAGGGCAGATTGTTGAAAATGGGTGGAGCCGTTCTTCGCTTATGAATTGGATCGATTCAAACCTATATGAGCGACAGGGCAAGGCGATTACCAATTTTTCGAAGACATTACCATCTCCAACTAGCGATCTTGCGAAAGAAATTACAAAGGACCCTTATAGTTTCGCTTTTGCCGGCGTGACAAAGGAGTATAACGAAAAACAGTTAAAGTCGGCTTTACTTTCCAATATCACTAATTTCTTGATAGAGCTGGGGTCTGGTTTTGCCTATGTGGGCAAGGAGTACAGGCTGCAGGTCGGAAAAAAAGAAAAATTTATTGATTTGCTATTCTATCACCTTACTCTTAGATGTTATGTCGTCATCGAAGTTAAGATGGGTGAATTCGATTTTCAAGATGTAGGTCAATTAGGTGGATATGTTGTTTCCGCAAATCACATTTTAAAGCGTGAAGAGGATAACCCTACAATTGGTCTGCTTATTTGTAAGAGTAAAGATCGCTTGTTAGCCCAATATGCGTTGGAATCGAGCAACCAGCCAATAGGTATTTCAGATTTTGAACTTGAAAAATTATACCCTGCAAAAGTTGAAGGCTTAATTCCGACAATCAACGAATTGGAATCGGGGTTAATTGACAGACCTAAGGATGGCTAATGTCTCCTCGGCAACCATTCGCAACGCTGATTTGGCGGCCCTTAGTGAACTTGAAAATCGCGGAAAAAACATCTCTTACGATGAACTTCCGTATCGTTCGCTCAAGGCGACCGATGCCGATATAGATTTTCTATGCAAGGATTTTTCAAAACGTTCCAAACGAAAAATCACAAAGGCTGATTTGGAAAACTTGCACCTGCTTGCAGGTCGTTCGCATGACAAGGCAACGAACGTGTGGAGATTTCTTCGCCAGGCACTCTTTACGGAACGCTGACTTTGGAAGAGGCCTTGAGTGGCCGCTCGTCCGTCCGTAACAAGACTCTTGCCCGCACTTTGGAAAAGGTTCATGTTCTCGAAGGATGGGGGTCCGGTTTCCAGCGAATTAATACGATGTGTCAGGAATACGGCGTAGCTCTCCCTGAATTCACCGAAATCGGAGACATATTTCGAGTGAACTTTTATCGCCGACAGAATTCAAAAATCGGCGATAAATCGGCGATAAATTTCAAGAAAATGATTGTCGAATACCTTGCTGAACACGAAGAAGCCCGGTCTCAAGAAATTGCAGATGTTATTGGTTTGAAGATTTCTCGTACCAAGGACTATATCACAGAACTTGTAGAAGAAGGCAAAATTGTCTCCAACGGAGCGAACAAGAATAGGACATATTCTTTGAAAAAGTGACTCCGATAATAACTATGCAACCACTAAAACTTGAAGATCTCAACGCCCAGTTCGACAGCACCGTCCGCAGGTATCGCGATGGTGGGCTTATCGCTTACCGCAACGCGCACTATTTCATGAACGACATGCTGAATTGCATGTTGCAAATCTGGCATTTGTTGCTGGTTTGGAGTGCTGGGCTACCCACACACTTTCTTGAAGCCCCGGTTTAAATAGCCGTGGCTGGATGTGTTCTGTGTTTTGTGTCACTAAATTTCTAAAAGGATGTCTTTGGTGACAAAAAATCTCCAAAAAGTTTGCTGCGCATTCTAAATAGTTACATTTGAGAATCATGTTCCGCGATTTGCAATCAAGAATCCTTCATCTGCCAGCATCGAACCCTAGCGAAAAGGGGCCGTTGAGTGCGGATGTTTATGCCATCCGTGGGGAAACCGCTTGGTGGATTTTTGATGTTGGCGCCTCGGATGAGGCCGCAGATTTTGTGAACAATTTGCCTTGCGATGTTTCTGTGGGAGAACTTCTTGAGGGAACTGCGCCGCGCTTGCATCAAGATGCTGTCCCACTCAAGAAAAATATCGTCATTTCCCATTTCCATCGGGACCATTTCTTCAACCTTTCGCGGGTCTCCTTCGACAACCTTTTCGTTGGACGTGAGACCTTCCGCCATTGCGATGAAAACATTCGCGCCCGCAGCGGCACTCAGGTTGTTGAGTCGCCCTTGCAGTTTGAAGATGGTTTAAAGATTTGCATTGAGCCAATTCCCAGCAGTCACGCCAAAGGTTCCCTGATGCTCACTGTAGGCGACGATGTACCCGATTGCGATTGTTGCGGCGAGCAGTCCCGTGACGCTATCGCTTTCCTGGGAGATTCCACTTACCCTACGGTAAATCATAACGGTCCCGATTTTTACAACGTGCAGTTGCTTTACCAGCAGATTCAATTTTTGAAGGGCTGTTCTGCCCAGCAGTTTTACATGAGCCATCGTCGCCTTGTCCTGCGGGAAAAGGAATCCATCCTGCAGATCCTGGAAGGATATTACGCCCAGCGGCAGCCCAATAAGAATGTGATTGAAGTGACTCATTAATTCCTGGACCATTTTTCTGTCGCTTTCCAGGCGACCTTGTCCTCTTTCTTTTCGGTTACATTTACGGTGTAACAATTAATGCTGGCGCCTGCATCATGCGGGCTTTACAAAAGCTGGTTTTAAAACGATAAAGAGGGAAAAGGAGTCTTTATGACAGAACAAGAAAAGAAAATGAAGGAAATTTTCCGCAAGGCTGCGAGTAACATTTGCTGGGGCGAAATGGAAAATAAAGCGCCGAAGTTAAGTTTAAAAAAGGACACCTGCCTTCTGGGGGCTATCGCTGGCGATACTATCGGGGCTCCCTACGAATTTGACTGCAACAACATCAAGACCACGGAATTCCCGCTGTTCAATCGTGCGTCGGAATGGACCGATGACAGCGTCATGACGGTGGCTGTGGCGGAAGCGGTAATGGCTGGATTCGCGGGCGGTCAACCTGTGGGCGGTCAACCCGACCTTGAAAAGACCGAAAAGGCTATGGTCGCTTCCATGCAAAAGTGGGGGCAGGCATTCCCCTATGCAGGCTACGGTGGAAATTTCCGTTACTGGCTGGTAGACAGGAATCCAAAGCCCTACAACAGCTGGGGAAACGGTTCCGCCATGCGAGTTTCTGCGGTGGGCTGGGCTTACGATACTCTGGAAGATGTGGAAAAATTTGCCGAGGTTTCTGCCCGCGTCACTCACAATCATCCCGAGGGAATCAAGGGCGCCAAGGCCGTGGCCGCCGCCATTTTCCTAGGTCGTGCAGGTAAGTCCAAGGAGGAAATCCTCGACTATGTGGAACGTACCTACGGATACCCCATCAGCAAGATGACCTGCGACAAGATCCGCCCCACCTACCATATGGATGAATCCTGCCAGAATACGGTGCCTCAGGCCTTCTGCGCCTTCCGTGAAGGGAACTCCTTCGAGGAAGTAGCCCGCCTGGCTGTTTCGTTGGGCGGCGACAGCGATACCCTCTGCTGTATCGCCTGCGCCATGGCCGAAGCTGTCTACGGCATTCCTGTAGAAATCCAGCAGGAGACCGTCAACCGCCTGGATGAACGAATGTTGAAAATGCTAATCCGGTTCCAGAAATTCGTGGCTTGCAAGTAAGACGGAACCATTTTATATTTGGGCCATGCTTAAAGTAATCAGGGCGGTGACCCGTTTTCTTTCCACCTTTACTTCTCTCTTTGTAATCGCCTGCGCGGTGGTTGCCTTCTTTGCTCCTGTCACTTTCGCCTGGGTGCGTGGAAATGTTTCTTCCGTGATTCTCGGAATCATCATGCTGTCCATGGGCTTGACCCTTCGCATTGAGGATTTCAAGAACCTGGCGAAGCGCCCGCTGGACATTTGCGCTGGCGCCTTGGCTCAGTACACCATCATGCCGCTGGTTGCCCTGTGCCTTACGAAAGTTTTCGGACTGGATCCGTATCTCGCTGTAGGTATCATTCTGGTGGGCTGCTGCCCCGGTGGCGTCTCCAGCAATGTGATGAGCTACCTGGCGAAGGGCGATGTGGCTTTCTCCGTGGGAATGACGACCGTCAGCACCTTGCTCGCTCCCGTCATGACGCCGCTGCTGGTCTTGTGGCTTGCAGACACCAGCATCAACGTGAATGCAGTGGGCATGTTCCTGAACATTCTCTATGTGACCATCGGCCCCGTGATGATCGGTTTTCTCTGCAATCACTTTTTTGGACATCGCGACGGATTCAAGGAACTGCAGGCCAACATGCCAAGCGTCAGTGTCATTGGACTTGCGCTTATTGTGGGTGGCGTCATCGTGACGGTTCGCCCTCACTTGCTGGCAAACGGTATAACCCTTTTACTGCTGGTGCTTGCGGTGGTGTTCTGCCATAATGCGTTGGGCTATGTGCTGGGTTACAGTGTAGGTCGCATTCTTAAGTTCAATACCGCCAAGAAGCGTACCGTCGCTATTGAAGTTGGCGTGCAAAATGCGGGAATGGCTACCGTCCTCGCTGCTGGATTTTTCGCCAATCCCGAAAATATTGCGGCCCATCCTGAAGCCGCCCTGTGTGTGGTTCCCTGCGCTATCAGCTGTGCCTACCATTCCATTAGCGGTACGGTTCTTGCAGGAATCTTTGCAAAACTGGACAGGAAAAATTCCAGATAATTTTTATAAAAATTGCAGTGTAAAAATGCAATCTTTAAAAAAAAGGCTCGCGAAAATGCGGGCCTTTCCTGTATAAAATTTAGGTTGTTTACTAAGCTTCTTTGTTGATGTTCACGCTGGCGTAACAAACCAGACAACCGCCGATCAGGTTACCTATGGTGATAACGGCGAGACGAAGCACGGTGCTGCCAATTTCACTAACACCGCCGAAGGTCGCAACGTTCCCGCCCGCGATACCGCCTGCAATGCCCTTGATAATCGCGAAGGCAAAGTAGAACATGTCGGCAATACAGTGTTCAAAACCGCAAAGGATAAATCCCATGACAGGCAATACGACAATCAGCGGGTTGCCGCAGCGCTTGTAGCCTTCGACGGCGATGAACATGAGCATACCGCAGAAGACTCCCAAGATCAGAAGGCTCAGCAAATTGTCGTTGTGCTTGACCGCAACCAGAGCGCTTGTGCTGATGGTAAGGCGTGTGGCCGCAACGGTGGCTGCCCCAACGGTAGTGCCGATCAGGTTGCCCAGCCAGACCTTGCCCAGATACTTTAGGTAAGCCAGGTTGCGATTTGTAGAAAGGTAACCCACCTTGCCGGTGAACAAGTCGAACTTTAGCAGGATGATGGTGTAAAGACCCAGGGAAAACAGGAATGTTCCTGCAATCTTGTTGTCGACAGAAAGGAAGCTGACGCATCCCACGCTAATCATCAGGCCGGCAAAAATAGACTTAATCATACCCCAAAACATAGAAAAAACTGCACCCTAAAAAAAGTCCCGCTCCAAGGAAAGCGGGACCGTCAAAATTACCCCTCGGCTTCAATCCAAAATCGCAATCGCTTTCGCGATTGCCCAGGAGGGTTTTAGGGAGGGCGAAGCCTTCCCTTGTCTAAAAAAAGTATGGCATCCGTTCCACGGCGAAACACTCGATACTACTATTCTAAAAAAGATAGCAGTGCCTCAGGATTTCGTTTTTCCCACCTTTTTAAGCTTTGAAGCATGGTCAAGCCAAGTCAGGGAGCCGTGGGCCTAAACTGTACCGTAAGAGCGACGAGCTTTTAATATACTGTTAGATCGGGCGTTGATCCGTGAGGATGCCTAGGCGTAATATACCTAATTAGGATGCACGGGACAAGTCATTTTAAGATATAATTTTTTCTTATTTGGAGGACCCATTGTAGAATATGATTATCTGGAGTGGCTGAAAAACTTATTTTTGTGGATATGGCAGAATTTAGGTTTTCAAAATTTGCGTTTTTCCCTGTTTTTCAGGTGCTTTTCTCTGTTTCGCTTCTGTTGGGGTGCGATGACGGTGGAAGTTCTAGCCCGTTGGGGGAAGAGGATTCTGAACGCCCTGGTTTTGTAAGGGTTCTTTCTTCAGGGAAATCAACTGTTCTTGGAACTGATGTCGGTACGGCCAAGGCTAATGAACGTCCGAAAATGACGGTCACCTTTGATTATGATTACTCCATCCAAGATCATGAGGTCACTTGCGGCGAATACAAATCCTTTGACAAGTCGGTAAATTGCCAAAAGGATAGTCTGCCTGTTTCCAATGTCAATTATTATGATGCGGTTCTTTATGCCAATGCCAAGAGCAAGAACGAAAAGCTGGATACGGCATACACCTATGTCAAGGCCTCCTATGACGGCGAAGGTCATTGCAATGGTATAGAAGGTTTGATTTTTCATCCGGAAGTGAATGCCTACCGATTGCCTACCGAAGCGGAATGGATTTTTGCCGCGAACATGGATTGGAATGTCCGTAACAGTTGGACTGCAGATGATGACGTTGATTCTCCTAAAAAAGTATGCTCCAGGAAAAAATCCATGGTCTGCGATATGGAGGGTAACGTGTCCGAATGGGTGAACGACTGGTTGGGCCTGTTCAGGGATACCACTATCTCAAATTATGTGGGGGCTCCCAATGGGGGGAGTCTTGGGGAACGTGTTCTGAAGGGCGGAAGTTTTCGCAACGAGTCCTCCTTTGTTAACCGCTACAGCCGCGGGGATGTGTATGTCGTGACTTCGACGACCCGGGCGTCCTATGTGGGTTTCCGTCTTGCGTTCGGTGCAATTCCCAATGCGGTGTGGTTGTCTGAAACAGGATTGGCTCAGAATAGCTTTGTGGCTCCTCTAGCCAGTTCTGCGACAGTTCGAAAACTTTCGGGGGCGTATCGGGCCAAGTTGGTTTTTCGAGATGACAGCCGCGGGAGCCTGGCCTATGTGGATTACTCGAATGCGTTCCTTTCTGTTGTTGAAATAAAAGATTCCATTGATTCCTACCATCCGGAAATTTCGCCAGATGGAAAGTGGGTGGCGTTCTGCACGGGGCTTGAAGGTGTTTCTGGAAAATCCTCTGTCTATGTTCGCAAGCTGAATGCAAGCGGCGAGCCTGCGATAAGACTGGATGTTGAATCGGCGGCCATACCTAGGTGGAATGTTCTTGAAAGCGGAGATACCGTTATCGTGTACGTTTCGGATGCCGGCGATAATAGCGATGAATCTACCTTTATGAAAAAGTCAACATGGCGTGTTCCTTTTTCTGGTGGAAAATTTGGCAAGCCTAAAAAACTGTTTGACGGATCCTATCATGGTGGCGTCCAGGGAAATTTTGCCGTTTCTGGATCGAAACTTTTGCGAGCTCACAAGAAAGATGTTGATACCGTCTGGTTTGATTCGAAACAGGCCTGCAATGTATCTTTGTCGAAATCCGGAAATGGGCAGACCCTGTTCCTTGATTTTGGGGACAAGACCGACAAGAATTTTGTGGGCGAAAAATATGGCGTTCACGAACGGATCCTGATTGCGGATAGTACCGGTGAACTGGTGAATTCTATTGGCGCTCCTTCGGGTTATGCATTTGACCATACCGAATGGGCCTCGTCAAATTTGATCGCTGCAACTTTGACTAACGGGGATGGCGCCCATTCCAAGGTTGTTGCCGTGAATACAAAAGATTCCAGCGTGACTGAACTGGTTGAAGGTGTAGAATTATGGCACCCTTCCCTATGGACTGAAAAACTGGATGCAGAACTGGATCAGAAACTCAGCTTGGATAGTGCGGCCGCTTATTATAGCGAAGATCAGGCTACCCACTATCTTTCGTACAAGTTAAGGCTGTTCTGGAATTACAAGGACTCCCTTGAAATTGTGGGCTTGGGCAATTCCCACATGAATGCGGGATTCTCTTCCAGTCTTTTGAGAAATGCCTTGAATATGGCTGTCATTCCTTGCGATATGTATTGCAGTCGTTATCTAATTGAAAATTATGTGCTGAACCATTGCCGTAATATTAAGTTCCTTGTTGTAGGTATTGATTTTGATTTGTGGAGGGATAGAGATGGGGTTGCTATTCTAGAAAACCAGGGCTCAGCTCTGGGGTACAAGTACGATATCAATCATGACTTCTGGAAGGATGGTTTGCTCAAGGGTTTTGTGGATGTTTCCCAGAAAAGCATGGTGGAAAATGAAGATATTATGACGACCTTTGATTATTACAGAGGGCAGGCGGCAACTGATGTTCAGAATGGCTGGTATGGCGAAGATGGTACTGCTGAAATTCTGGAACAAGGGTGGGATAAGGATAGCCCGAATCCAGAAGGAAACTACCAGGAACTTTTGAATATTTTGAAAATGGCAAAAAAAAATGGAGTGTATGTAATAGGTGTTGTTTTCCCCATCAGCCCCTACTATAAGAAAACAGACCAGTATGGTCGTCATGGTATGCTTCGCAGCACGGCAAAAAATTTCATCAAACGTTTAAAAGAACTGGATGAACTTGAAAAGTATTTTGTCCTGTTTGATGAAAATAAGATGGGGGATCATGATTACCCGTCTTCCATGGCGTATGATTATGACCACCTGAATATCTATGGATCCAAGCAGCTGACGGCACGACTGGACTCTCTTCTCAAGACTCTGGAGTAGTCCCTTTAAGATTGATCCTGTTCTGGATCCTTATCAAAGTCAGGTGTAATAAAGTCGGCGCAATATTGAGCAATCTGTTCGCGGAGTTTGTTTCCGCGGACTTTTCCCAACAGGATTTCTATATCTTCGAGCGGAGCGGCCATAAAGGCTTCTGCACTCTTGTATTTGCTTAGAATCTTGATGCGGGTTTCATGGCCGACGCCAGGCTGCTTTAGCCATTCCACTTCCAGATCCTTCTTGCGTTTGCTGCGCTGGTAGGTGATGGCGAAACGGTGGGCTTCGTCACGGGCGTTCTGCAGGAGTTTTAGGGCGGGGCTAGTTCTGTGCAGCACGATGCTCTTTCGGTCATCGGGGAATACGATTTCTTCGAGACGTTTGGCGAGACCGATTAGCGGTAAATCCTGATCGTGTCCCAGCTCCTTCAGAATTTGCATGGTGGCGTCCACCTGACCTTTACCGCCATCGCATACCCACAGGTCGGGCATGGGTGTGCCTTCATCTTCGAGACGGCGGATACGTCGGGTCATGACTTCACGCATGCTGGCGAAATCGTCTACACCCTCTACGGTCTTGATGATGAACTTGCGGTAGTTGGACTTGTCTGGTTTCCCGTTCTTGAAGGCCACGAGACTTGCCACCGTGTTGGTGCCGCTCAAGTGAGAAATGTCTACGCACTCGATTCTGAAAGGAGTCTTCTTGAGACCTAGAACTTTTTGCAGTTCGAAGACGCTCTGGTCGATTTCACTGTACTTCTGTACTTCGGCCCGCATTTCTACGAGGATCATGTCGGCGTTGGCACCTGCCAATTTCAGGAAGCCCAGTTTTTCACCTCGCTGTGGGTTGTTGAAATAGACCTTGTGTTTTGCTTGCTGCGTCAGGGCGTCTTGCAAAAGAGCCGCATCTTCGGGGAGGGCGATGTCTGTGGCGATTTCTCCGGGAATGAATTCCGCTTCGGCGTACCAGGTGAGAATCATCTGACGGAAAATTTCGGATTCGTCATCTTCAAGTTCGCATTTCAGCCGATAGTGGCGTCTGCCTGTAAGAACGCCTGCACGGTACTCCAGGATGACTGCGGCGGCTAGGCTTCCGTTGCGGCGCAGCGTCAGAATATCCAGGGAAAGGTTCGGGTCGGAAGTGTCGGTCTTGGCGTGGATACCTGTGGACTGAAGGGCTTGAATGGCGTCCCTTTTTTTGGCTGCCATTTCAAAGTCCAGGTTGGCGGCAGCCTCGTTCATCTCACGAGTCCAGATTTCCTGCAGGTCATCCCGCTTGCCTTCTAGCAGGAGTCTTGCCTGCATGACGTCCTTGTAGTAATCTTCGCGGCTGACGAGTCCTGCGCAGGGGGCCTTGCACCTTCCGATATGGTAATTCAGGCAGGGGCGTTGAGGCGTTCGTGCCGGCAGTTCCATATTGCATTCGCGGATCTTGAACAGCCTGGCGCAAATATCCTTCAGCTTGTCCACATAGCGGGAACTCATATAGGGTCCGTAATACTGATTGGAGTCCTTCCTGACGGATCGGGTCAGGAACAGCCTGGGGAATGGCTCGCGCACACTGAATGCCAAGTATGGGAAATGCTTGTCATCTTTCAGCAAGACGTTGTACTTGGGCGTGTGTTTACGAACAAGATTTGCTTCTAGGATCAGTGCTTCTTCTTCGGTCTCGGTAATGATCCATTCGATGTCGCGAATGTAGGGGAGCATCAGGGTGGCGGCACGGTGGCCCTGATGGTCGCTACCGTCGAAGTAGCTTCGCACGCGGTTCTTTAAAACCTTGGCCTTTCCGATGTAGATGATCTTACCGGAGGCATTCTTCATGATGTACACACCCGGTCGATCGGGCAGTTCGTTCAGTCTGCGCTGGATGTGTTCACTAACCGAAATCATGAAGGTTTTTCCCCGAAATTTTCAAGTACATTTTTTATAAAAATCAGCGGTAACTTCTAGAAGTTCCAATGAAAATTTAGTTATCTTATGATAGGAAAAGTTTCAAAGAATTTCAACTTATGGAGCGAAGATGAATTTTGAAAATATGAATGCGCTTTCCCAGAAGGTCGAAGGTGTCCTGGGGACTGTGCGCACCCTCAAACAGGAAAACGCCAAGGTTCGTAAGGAACTGGAAAATGCCAAGGCACAGCTGCAGGACAAGAGCATTTTGCTGGATACCGCAAACGCCAACATTGCGTCCCTGAAGTCTAACCTTAGCGATACCAATGCCAAGCTGACCGCTGTGGGTGCAAGTCTTACAGACGCCAAGGCTGCCCTGGACGCTCGCGTCAATCAGGTGAATGCACAGGAACAGGCTCTGAACGAAAAGCTGGTGAGCATTGCCAACCTCAAGAATCTTGCTGCCGAAAAGGATCGCGACATTGCGGCTCTGAATGGCATTATCAACGAAAAGATTGAATTGCTGAACGCCCTGAATGCAAAGGTGGAAGAAAAGGACGCCATCATTGCTAAACTCATGGATCAGCTCCAGGCTCAGTCCGACGAAATCGCTGACGCCCAGGAAAAGTTCAATCAGCTGGTGGCCACCATCGAAAACGAACTGGGCACCGACTTGAGCATCGAGGAACCTTCTGTAGAAACTGACGACGTTCAGGAAGCGGAAGAATCTGTCGAAGCCGTTGAAGAAGCTGTTGAAGAAGTTGCCGACGAGGTGGAACAGGCTCCTGCTCAAGAGGATCTGCCCACCATCGAAGTTCATGGCGCAGAAGAAAAGGAAGAATCCAAGAGTCGTGCGAGCGGGGAGGGCTCGCAGACAAGTTTTTTCGACTAAACTGGCTGATGGATGAAGATCCATTCGGCGTGGGGATGAAGTAAAATGGCAGAAATCGCACCTCTTAGATCAGTTAGCGTTTCCGTTGCTCAGGAACATATCCAGATCCGTACGGATTTGCCTGATGCGGAACTTAAGGAGATCGGTGATTTTATCGATCAGCGCTTTGAACGTTCGGCAAAGTTCCAGATGGATAACCGCAAGCGTCTAGCCTTGCTGTCTGTGGAACTGACGTCTGAAATCTTTGAGTTGCGAAAGCAGCTTCGCCGTGCCAAGGCCTACTACGAGCAGATGGAAAAGGATCTCAAGAACCTGAACCTTCTGCTTGACGAAGGTATGGAACGGTCTAACAGAAATGAAGAACTTTAATCCCATTAAAGATTAAAAAAGGGGTCCTGATAAAAATCAGGATCCCGTTTTTTTAAACTGTTCTTTCGCCTTGCTCGTTTGCAAAGCCTACTTGCTGGCGTTGTATTCGTTCAATGCGGCTACAACCTTTTCGTGGGCCACCTTGAGGACTTCTACCATGGCGGCGTCGGCGGGAGCCGTCTGGGGACGGAGCTGCTCTGTCAGTTCAGAGGCTGCCTGCTGCAATTCTGTAAAGGCCAGATTGGCTGCAACACCTTTCAGAGTGTGTGCGGCACGGAAGCAGTCGGGAATAGACCCTGCGCTGATGGCGTTCTGCAAGGAAACAAAGCTGTCGTCTTTCAGATACATCAAGGCGAACTTTTCGATGAAGGATTCCTTCATCAGTCGGTTCTGGGCTTCGGCGTAGTTGCCGTTGATCTTTGCGTACAATTCCTGGAGTGTCATTATATCTTTCCTTCGGCCTTGCACTTGGCAAGGAACTGCTTAAAGTCTTCTTCGGGGAGGGGCTTGCTGAAATAGTAACCCTGGATGTAGTCGCAGTTATCCTCGCGGAGTATGTTGACCTGGGTTTCTGTTTCGGCGCCTTCGGCCACAACTTTCATTCCAAGAAGATGGCACATGTCGATAATCATCTTGACGATGTGCTTGACATCGGGATTGTTTTCCAGCTGGCGCACGAAGCTCATGTCGATTTTCAGGATATCGAACTTGTAGTGCATCAACATGCCCAGGGAGGAATAACCGCTGCCGAAGTCATCCATCAGGAGCCATGCCCCCTGTTCACGCAGGGCGCTCAAAACGTCTCCGCGATTTTCCTTGAGGGCGGCGAAAGAGGATTCGGTAATTTCGTAACGTACGGAACCAGGTGCTGTGACGCGCTGTGCCACATGGTCAAGAATATTCTGGATCATGTCCTGGTCATAGAAGTCCATCCAGGAAAGGTTCACGGAAACGGGCACGGTCGGAAGTCCCTGATCATGCCAGCGTCGCATAACCTGGTTTACCTTGCGGTCTACGAACAGGTCTAGCTTAGAGATGAAGCCGTCTTTTTCGAGGACTGGGATGAACAGGTCGGGGCGTACGAAACCGCGAACGGGGTGAATCCAGCGAATAAGGGCTTCTGCAGAAGCGATCTTTCCGGTAGCGGCTTCCATGATCGGCTGGTAATAGACCTTGAATTCTTCGTTGGCCATACTGGTGTCGAATTCTGAAGTCACGGAAGCGGCGTTGATATAGTTGTTGGCCATCTTGTCGTCGAAGATGGCGTAAGGCTTAAGATATTCGTCTTCGATGTAGCTAAGGGACAGCTTGGCGCGGTCCACAAAGTTGATGACGTCTCCATCGCTGTCGATATAGCTGATGCCGGTACGGAAACGGAACTGCATGCTGCGTCCGGTCCAATCCAGAACCTGGTTGTTCTCGTGCATCATCGCATCGATGTTGATCTTGTCGGCCTCGACTAGGCACACGAAGTGGTCTGCCTCGAATCGAGAAACGAAAATGGGTTCCAGGCCGGCGCCCGACATTCCTCTGTAGGTCTGCTTTAAGACTGCGTCTCCGCCTTCTGTTCCGAGGACAGAGTTAATGGCCTTGAAATTCTTAACGTCAAAGAACATGACGGCGTACTTGGTACGGTCTTCGCACTTTTGCAAGAAATTGTTGGCCATCTGGAGGAAGCCAGATCGGTTATAGGCTCCGGTAAGTAAATCTCTATAGGAGTATTCGCGGCTGGCGATTACGTTCATTACACGGCGCAGAACGATCTGCGGGTTGTAAGGCTTGGCAAAAAAGTCTGCGGCGCCTAGATCGTATGCTCTAGACAGGGCTTCGTCGGTGGAGTCGCCGGAAATGATGATGACGGGGAGCTTGTGTTGCCACCCCCTCTTGTTGAATTCCTGTAAGGTTTCGTATCCGTTTAGGACGGGCATGACCAAATCCAGAAGTACCAAGCGAAATACGTGGTCGCCCTTTTCGATTATATCAATGGCTTCTTGGCCGTTGCTTGCCTCTACGATGTCGTACTCGTCTTCAAGAATCAGCCGCAACATCTCGCGGTTGATTTCGGAGTCATCGACAATCAAAATTTCATTTTTTACCATTTCGTACTCATGTAAAAAATTTAGATACGGGCTGGTCAGGGGGGCTTGGCTCCCTTCGCTCTCAATAAATCTAACCAAAAAAAACAAGTTTTGTGAGAAAAAAATAACAAAATGAGGATTATCACATTGTTTTCGTGTATAGAGGGGCAAAACTTCTAAATTTGGGTGACATTTTTGATCTCCAGTAGTGTTACACGGGTATGAATAGGCAAGAAATCGCAAGCAAGATGGCTTTTTCCAGGCTTTATGAAAGCTATGGGCCAATGGTGTTTCGCCGATGCGTCGCCTTGTTGAAAGATGATGCGGAGGCTAGTGACATGATGCAGAACGTATTTTTGCGGATTTACGAACGTCGTGACTCGCTGGATTTGTCCTCTCCATCTAGTCTGCTGTGGAATACGGCAACCAGGTTATGCCTGAATCGGATCCGTGATAAGGCCCGCCGTGGCGTAAATACCTGCAGTGAAGACTTGCTTCTGCAGTTGGCGTCTTTAGACGATGAGGTGGATGCCTACGAAGCCGGCAGTGTCCTGAAAAAGATTTTTTCGAAGGAGCCCGAGTCTACCCGTACCATGGCCGTACTTCACTTTGTGGATGGAATGACTCTGGAAGAGACGGCCGAAGCTGTTGGACTTTCTGTAAGCGGAGTTCGTAAACGTTTACGCACACTGCAATCCAAGGTTAAGAATTTGGAGGTCAAATAATGAAAACGAAAATGAATGTATCCGATTTGAAATTGGAACAGTATTTGACAGGGGACCTGCCTTCTGATGAAATGCAGGAACTGCGTCGTCGTGAAGCGACTGATGAAATTTTCCGTGCTCGTCTGCAGGCAATGCGTGACGAAAATGCCAAAATTTTGGCGGACAATCCCTTTAGCAATTTGTCACCCCGACTTGATGAAATCGATAGGGGAATGTCCGGTGATTCTCGCATGGTGGCTCCCAGTCTGTTTTTGAAGGTTGCCGCCGTCATGGTTATCGCCCTGGGCATTTTTGCTGCAGTTTTTGTATCGGGTGGCGAAAGGAATCTTGGCGTGAAGGGTGTTGACGGTTCAACTTCTGAAGTCGCTATGGTTTCGGTTGATGATGGAACCCGCATCAAGGGGCTGGAAGCTCGGATGGAAGTCTGGAAGAAAAATGGTGAAACCGCTGTCCAGATGGAAAATCTGGGTGCCGCTAGCGAAGGCGATGAATTGCAACTCCGCTACTCGGTCCCTGAGAAGTGTTACGGCATTCTCTTTAGCATGGACGGTAACGGCGTCTTGACGGTGCACTTGGGTAATGGATCTGGATCCATCGCTCTGGAACCGGGTAAAATGGTGACTTTGCCTTTTGCGTATAAACTAGATGACGCTCCTCATTTTGAAAAGTTCTTTTTGATGACGTCCAGGAATACGTTTGCCATTGATGGAAATGATATTGATGCATCCTTGAAGCAGGAAGGCATTAAGGTTGTTGAATTTACGGTAAGCAAATTGGAAAAGTAGCGGGGGTTGAAAATGAAAAAGGTGTTGATTAAGGTTTTTGATAGTGTGGTTGGTGCGGGACCATGGAAAAGTATGATTGGTCTTTGCCTGCTTTCCTTTGCCATGTTGTTCCTTATGGTGGGTCGCATTCATGCTGCTGCCGCAGTTGCTCCGGGGTTGCCTTCGACGACCATCGATCGCTATGTGATTGCCATTAGCGCCAACAATGGCGGTAAGGGACGACCTGTTCTTCGCTATGCGGAATCCGATGCCAAATCTTTCGCGGCGGTGCTTAGAGATATGGGTGGAGTCGGTCAGAAGAATGTCTACCTGATCCAGGAACCTAGTGTGGCTTTTTTGAATGCCCACTTTGACAATGTGGACAAAATCCTGGCGAAGGGCAAGGGGAAAAGCGGCCGTGAGGAAGTGCTTGTCTATTACAGTGGCCATGCCGACGAAAAGGGACTGCATCTAGGTGAAGAAACTTACAGCTGGCAGGAATTCCGCAAACGTGTAGATGCCCTGAATGCCGATGTGAAGATCGCTGTCATCGATGCCTGTGGTTCCGGTGCCATTACCCGAGCCAAGGGAGGTGTGGCTGTTCCTGCCTTCATGGTAGACCAGAGTAGCGACATGAAGGGCTATGCCTTTATTACCAGCAGTACCCAGGATGAAGCTAGCCAGGAAAGCGATAAGTTGAGGGGTTCCTTTTTTACCCATTCCCTGGTGAGCGGTCTACGCGGTGCGGGAGACTTGAGCGGCGATGGCAAGGTGACATTGTCCGAGGCTTACCAGTTTGCCTTTAACGAAACTTTGCAGAAGACGGAGACCACCATGGGTGGAGCTCAGCACCCCAGTCGAGACATGAATCTGACGGGTACGGGTGATGTGGTGATGACGGACCTGCGCAGTACTAGTGCCGGTATGATTTTGGATGAAGGTATAGAAGGTCGAGTTTTTATTCGTGACGCCTCGAACGAACTGGTAGCTGAACTTTATAAGAAGTCCGGTAGATCGATGAGCCTTGGTCTTCCTGCAGGAAAGTACACGGTTCGTCTAGAAGGGAATGCTGACCTGAATGAAACGAATGTTGAACTTACCAATGGAAAACAGCAGAAAGTGACCGTTCGAGACTTTAAGGCTGTATCCGCCGAAAAGACGGTGGCTCGTGGCGAAATCAAGTCTTCTGTTGTTGATGAGAATATGGAAGCCCGCTTTGATTCCCTGGATCATAATAGCAGATTTAGAACAACGTTTAATGCGGCGGATAAAGCCCACGAACCTCGTAAGGGCCTGATGATGGGTGTGTTCCTGTCGAAGTCGGATGATATTATGATTGGCGCTCAGGCAAGCCTGATTGGAAACCTGGCTAAAAATGATATGCACGGTATGCAGGTTTCCCCGATATTCAATATCGGCAAGAAAAATTTCCAGGGGTTGCAACTTTCCGGTGGCTTTAATTATGCGGGACATATGGATGGTCCGCAAATCGGTCCTGTGAATGTCATAACGAATACAAGTCCCAATGCGGTTCAGGTAGGTGCCGTTAACGTAGCAAGGAGCGCACGAGTTCAGGTTGGCTCAATTAATATCGCCAGGGATACCGTAAGTGCAACCCAGGTGGGTGCCATCAACATTGTAGGAACGACTAACGTTCAGGTGAGTACGATAAATGTCGCTAGGGATGCCCATGTTCAGGTTAGCGCCATCAACGTGGCAAAGAAGGTTGACGATACCCAGATTGCTGTTATCAATGTAGCCGGTAAGGCGACGGGCCGCCAGTGGGGTGTCATCAACGTGGTGGGTCACGCCGAAAAGACTCCTATCGGTCTTATCAATATCGTTGGAAATGGTGTATGGAGTTTTACCGGATCCATCAACGAGATGAATGCCCCCGCCATGTCCGTTCATTTTGGTACGGCCTACCTGTTTACGGCACTTGAATTCTCCCGAGCCCTTCAGAAAGGTTTTGATGAATTCGAGGATGTCTATGAGAACGGCATCGGTCTCGGAACCCAGTTCGGCCAGTACGGTACTCATCTTGAACTGGAGTACATGTTCCTCCACGTTACGGATAAGTACGGCGAAGACCGTGAGGAAGAGGACTATAAGGGAAATTTCCACCATCGTATCCGTCTTGGCGGTACCGCCAGGCTGATTCAGGGAATCGGACTTTCCGCCGGCGCAACTTTGAATCTGGCCACGGAGGGTTATGGCGAAAGAATCCTCGTGGAACCCAAGGGAAAGTGGCATGACGACTGGAATTATCACGGTCATAAGGCGAAATTCTGGCCTGGAATGTATGCCGGTATAACATTTGGGCGATTCTAAATCCTCAAAATCTTCAAAAATCCTCAAAAAACGTGAAAAATGCAAAAAAGTCCCTCTTTTCGAGAGACTTTTTTATTTTCTTACAAAAAACATACGCGAAGAAATGTAAATTCTGCCTATCATTTAGTTTTAGTTTAGGTATGGTATGGCTAAGCATAGTGATTTTATAGTACGTCAGAACGAGGCCGAAGCTAATAGAATTGTGGCTAGAGTGCTTCGGATGACTCTTTGCATTTTCTCTCTGGTGTTGATCCTGAACCTTTGCAGGGTATTCATTATCGACCAGAAGGTGATGCTTTCTGCCTTTGGTTTGAGTGCCCTGCTGCTTTTGGCTCCTACAGTCATTAACCGTTTTGTGGATAATGCCAACCCGAATTTAAAGTATCTGTATGTGATTCTGTCCAGCCTGTTCTTGCTGGTTATCGAAACCACCCTTTCGTTCCATGCGGTGGTGGTGTATGCGTTTCCTATCGCCCTGGCCTGCCTTTACTTTTCTAGGAAGCTGACTTTGCATATTTGGTTCCTGACGGTGGGCGTTTCCATTGTGGGGCAATTTGCCGGTTTCTATATGGGTTGCGTTCCCGACCAGAACTTCCTGGTCTTTAAACGTCTGGTGCTGTTCAGCATTTTGCCTAGAACCCTCTGCATTTTTAGTATCGGTAGCTTGATCTATTTTATTTCTGCCCGTACCACAAAGCTGGTGGATCGGCAGATTGCAGATACGGCGAGAATCAAGGAACTGAATACGGACATGGTGATGGGTTTTGCGAACCTGGTTGAAAACCGTGACGAAAATACGGGTGGTCATGTCAAGCGCACTAGCCGTTATGTGGAATTGCTGGTGAAGGAACTGCACCGTCGTGGTGTGTACAAGGATATTATTAACCACGACTTTATTCACGACTTGGTGAATGCGGCTCCTATGCACGATATTGGAAAAATTGCCATTCCCGATCATATTTTGCAGAAGCCGGGAAAGCTGACCGACGAGGAATATGCCATTATGAAAACCCATGCGGAACAGGGTGGCCGAATTATTCGTCAGACCTTCTCCCATATTGGTAATGCCGGGTATAGGCAGATCGTTTATGACGTGGCTCAGTTCCATCACGAAAAATGGAATGGTCGCGGTTACCCGGAAGGCCGAAAGGGACAGGATATTCCCCTGGCTGCTCGCATTATGGCTGTTGCCGACGTATTCGATGCAGTTTCGCAGAAACGCTGTTACCGCGATGCAATCCCTCTTGATGAATGTTTTTCCATTATTGAAAAGGGCCGCGGAACGGATTTTGAGCCTATCCTTGTTGACGTATTTTTGGGGATGAAGGATCCTATCCGTCAGACCATGGATGAAATTGCCTAATTATTAGGTGACACTTATCGTTCTTTCTGGTGTTTAACGGTTTAGAATAGTAATTGCTAATTTCTAAATTGGTAGACAAGCGCGAGAGACGATTTGAAAAAACTTCTTTTATACCTTGCAATGTTTTTGTTGCCTGTCTTGGCAGTGGCGCAGGAAGCCGCTGGTGAGGGGGCGTCTCTTGCTGCACAGAAAGGGATTCTGTTTTACGGCATGGTTCAGGATTCTTCCTTTGCTCCCGGTGAAAAACTGAATGTGGAAATTCTTGAAACTGGCGAAGCCCTGCAAACGGTCGTGGGTGAAAATTTCCAGGTGATGCTTCCCGAAGATACCCTGTGGAATGTTTGCGTTACCAATTCCGACACCAGTGGCGCCGAAAAGGAAAAATGCTATGAGTTGGTCTACCATGGCCAGGATAGTGTTTTTAGCTCAGTCATTGGCGATGCCGGGTTGACGGAATCTGTTGCCGAGGCTAATGAGGGAACTACTGGTACGGCTGATGGTGACGATTCCAAGACTGCTGTGGCTGCAGCAGATTCCGTGGAACCGCGAAACGACTCGCTACAGAACGATCCTCAGGAAAAAGATGTAGATGTGGATGCCCTTTTGGCTGCAGGAAGCAACGGCAAGGTGACCGAAATGAAGAAGGTGGTGGTGCAGTTACGTCGTCGCCCCAAGCGCAAACCTGGTGAGTCCGTTGTTAGCGCCAAGAGTATCAAGCGCATGCCCGGCCTAGGCGAAGCGGATGTGATCCGCAGTATCCAGCAGTTGCCCGGTGTGGTTGCCAGTTCTGACTTCAGTACGAAAATTTATGTGCGCGGTGGGGCCGCCGACCAGAACCTGTTCCTGTATGATAACGCGGTGGTGTATTCTCCAACCCATTTCTTCGGATTGTTCAGTACCTTCCTGGTGGAAACCATTGACGGTGTGCAGTTCTACAAGAGTGGATTCCCTGCCCAGTACGGCAACCGTCTGAGTTCCGTTTTGAAAATGGATGGTCGCGCCGGAGGTAGCGATACTACGGAGGAATGGTTCAGCCGTAGCAGCGTTAAGATTAGCACTTTTGCCGCCCAGCTCCATACCGAAGGCCATGTGGGTGATGCCCGTTGGGTGATCGCTGGCCGTACCACTTACATCGGCTATATGCTGGATTTGTGCCGGGCCCTGGGTGTTCTGGATTTGGCCATCGATTACGAGTTTACCGATTTGCAGGGAACGTTCATGTATGATTTCGATCAGGATACCCGATTGAAGTTCAGCTTCTACACCGGCAAGGACGTTCTTGAATTTGATCCCCTTTATGTGGACTGGGGTAATGTGGCTGTTCCCATTAATTTCTACCACCGCTTTGGCGATTGGGATTATAATGCCACTTTGGCGTACAGCCGTTTTTACCAGACAATGAAATTGACGGACTTGATTAATATCGGTCAGGACCTTTATACCTTTGCGGCAAAGCAGTGGCTCAATTTCCGCGGAATCGATAATCATGTTCTAACCTTTGGCTATGAACTGGAATATGACTGGGATAAGTTCTATGAATACATTTCCAGTATGAGGGTGGAAGATGTCCAGAAGCCTTTGCACCATGTTCTTTATGGGCAGGATGCCTGGCGCCTGAATGAGGACTGGCTGTTTACTTATGGGTTGCGTCTGAATTATCAGGACCTGTCCAAGGATTTTGGAATTGAACCTCGCCTGTCTCTGGTGTGGAACATCGATGATCGGAAGACTTTGGAATTTTATGCTGGACACTACCTGCAGTATATGAACTCCATTATGTTCGGTGACGGCGAAGCTCTTAACGAATTCTACTACCCGTCGGTAACTACCAGCAAGGGTAAGCACTTGAAGCCCGCTCGATCCAACCTCTTTGCGGTGGAATACAAACAGGCCCAGATTGCAGATGAACTTGATTTTATTGCAGGCGCCTATTTCAAGACGCAGAACAACTTGAACACCTTCATGATGGTTCAGGATTCAACAGATGAAACCGCTTCTGCGGACTTTTTGATGGCGGATAATTTCGGAACGGCCGAAGGTTATTCCATGGGCTACGAACTTTCACTCCGTCGTGAAAAGGGTGCGATCTTCGGTGGCATTAACTGGAGCCAGAGTCTCAGCGTTCTTAAAAGCAATGACGGTACTAAACCCTATTTCCCCAGTTGGCACCAGCCCTATGCCTTAAAGCTGGATGCGGGTATTAACTGGAGGGGTGAAGATGGATTAAAGCCTCACAAGGTTAAGGGACGTTACTTTAGGTCTTCTGTGGTCATGAAGTATTCTGCAGGCATGCCTATCAGTGAATATCTAGGCTATTTCTACCAGCAGAAAATGGAAGATCAGAAGTATACCGATAATATCCAGGTTATCCCTGGTTCCCGCAATGCAGGCCGCCAGACGCCCTACTTCCGTATTGACGTAAAGGCCATCGATATTGGACGTGAAAACAAGTGGAACTTCAGCTGGACCATTATCAATCTGACGGACCACGAAAATATGTTCTATTCCTACTACGATACCGACAAGAACCCGCCGGAGTATAGCTCGATTTCTCAGTTCCCCTTTTTGCCGATCATGATCAATTATGAGTATTACTTCTAATAGGTGTGAGGCTTCTCGGACAAGAAAAGCCTTAACTCGTGTTTTGCTTCCTACTGTTTACTTCCTACTATCTACTATTCTCGCGGCCTGTGATTTTCAGGGGCCTTGGACTTACTATCCGGAAGAGACGGAAGTGTACCGCGGTATCTATACTTTCGGCTATATCGTAGCCGATGAATCGCCCTATGTCTGCTTTTCCAAGGTGTATGAATTGGACGAAACCTCTGCGGAAAATTTCGCTTTCTATGATAGTGCCAGTGTGACGGTGTCAGGAAATTTTGGCCGTGCAGAAGGGGATTCTGTAGCCCAGTTGCAATCTCTGGAATCCAAAGGAAAGCCTAATTGCTTTGGTATGGATGAAGTGGGTTATGCAGGTATTCCTGGCAAATCCTACACTATGAATGCAACCTTCAAGTGGGATAGCGCGGGCCACAAGGTGACTTCCAAGATGAAGGCTGAAACGAATATTCCTACCAAGATTCACGCTAAGGGCGTC
This sequence comes from Fibrobacter sp. UWH1, assembly GCF_002210365.1. NCBI lineage: Bacteria > Pseudomonadati > Fibrobacterota > Fibrobacteria > Fibrobacterales > Fibrobacteraceae > Fibrobacter > Fibrobacter sp. UWH1. The sequence goes on along the minus strand of NZ_MWQG01000003.1, from coordinate 132,497 downwards.
ATTCCGCCTAGTGTCAAGGATGATGCCGCCTTTGTCAAAAATGATTACAGCTACTTGCCTTTTGAATTCCTGGGATTTCCCAATGATGTGAAGACCTATAAAATTCCCATGGAGTATGACGAAAGTGTCCGTGGTGTTCTTATGACCATGTCCTACGATAAGATGGAAGGTGGAGAGTCCATGAATACCACCATAAACAATATGCTGGGTTCGTTCTTGGATCCCGACTCCACTGGTTATGGCGGCGTTTCAACAAAGAAGCCTGAAGAAAGTACGGCTAGCATGGGCTTTATGACCCGTATGATGGTGGCCGGTCGAAATTCGTTGGACACAATGGAGTATCCCGGAATGACTGTTCCTGTCGGCAAGTCTACCATTTATTTCTATGCTACCGATCAGGCTTATTCGGATTATGTGAATACGGTGCTGGAGGCCATCAGTGATTCCCGTGTGGTGCCCAAGAGCAACGTGAACGGAGGAACGGGCGTGTTTAGCGGCATGCTGAAGGATTCCTTGCTGATGGAAGTGTCTGCAGAAAATTATGTGACGTACACGCATATGCGTGGCTGGGATTGCCTGCAGGAAGGTGGCATGGCGGAACATGTTCCGTTTGAAACGAAGTGGTGCCGCTTAATAGAGGAATCGGTTTGTGTTGAGAAAGAGCAGACGGATGATGGTGTAAAGGTAAATCTCCTCGCAATCAAGAGCCATTGTGTTTCTGTTGCCGAAAAGGTCAGAATTGAATTGTCTGACACTTATGATTTTAAGGTGGCGTGGAATGACTACATCGATGAAATTGCCAAGAACGATGATGAATGGTGGTGGGGCCGTGGAAACCGTGATAAGATTGTTTCTCAGAAGGGTTCCATCAATGATAAGGCTTTGTTCATGTTCTGCGCAAACAGCGATTTTGTAAGCAACCGTGTGGCCAGTTGCGATAGTCTGCTTGAACAGTGCCAGATAAATCTGGAAAAAAATAAGTGCAAGGAATCCCTTTGGGAATGGTGTTCTGACCGTGACTGGAATATTTCTGAATATCCTCAGTGCGGAACCGCCTTGGTTAGCCGTTATTATCTTGAAGAAATCCAGTCTCCGATTTTGAAAAGGGTGGTGGACAATTGGTGCAAGGAACACCCCAAGGATGCACAGTGCAAGCGGTAACAGAATTTGTAATTTGAAGTGTTTAAGAGAACGAGTATGAATATGAAAATAAAAACACTGGCTTTTTTAATGTTCGTTGCGGTGTTTGCCGGTAACGTCTTCGCCGACGTGGATTCCGACATTCGGGATCTGCAACTGCAGAAGGAAACCCTTAACAGCGAAATCGCAAAATTGAATTCGCAGATTTCCGCTACGGATTCCATGCTGAAGGCAGACGAAAAACGCTATAAGACTTTGCAGGATCGCTATAAGTCGGACTCGGAACGTCGTAAGGCTGAAATCGATTCCTTGAATACCAAGATCAAGGCTGTTGCCGCTCAGCTGAATGATGAACGCAACAAGCAGGCTCGTGCCAAGAACCGTAGCGACAATGTGGCCGCCAAGCGCAAGGCGCTCATGACCACGTTGGCTTCCCTCAGCAAGCAGCTGGAATTTCAGGTGGGGCAGACTTTGCCTTGGAATCGTGACGTTCGCCTGGACCGTGTAAAGTCCCTGACCCGCGATATAGAAAGTGGAAACGCTTCTGCCGAAGAATCTTTCTCCCGCCTCAAGGCGCTCATTGCCGAAGAGACCAAGTTTGGTGATGAAGTGGCCATCATCAATTCTCCGCTGACCCGTAAAAATGGTGAACTGATCAACGCACAGATTTTGCGTATCGGAAATCAGTGGATGGTCTACGCCGATGAAAATGCAACGGTTTTCGGTTCCCTGGTTCGCAAGTGTGCCGGCGATGCGGGCAAGGGCTGTGCTTCTGTAGAATACGAATGGAATGAAGACCTGAATTTGGAAGAACGTGCCGCAGTAAAGTTTGCCATCGATGTGAAACAGGCCAAGAAGCCGCCTCAGATGGTAACGCTGCCCGTAAGCCTCTCTATTGTGAAGGAGGGCAAGTAATGAAGAACTTGATTCTGATTGCCTTGTTGTGCGTTTCCTCTGCTTTTGCCTGGCCTTGGTCCAGCGACAAGAAGTCTGCCGCAGTCGATAGCGCCTTGATTTTGGATTCCCTGAAACGTGAGGAATTCAAGAACTTGCAGCGTGAAGTGGATGCCCTTACCCGCATTCGTTTGCAGAAGGCCGATTCCCTTGAAAAACTGGAAGCTGAACATTGGCGTAAGCGATATAATGAAACTCAGCTGACAGAAGAACATCAAACTGAAACCCGAGAATTGGATGGCCGCTATTCCAAGCTTTCTACGGATTTAGGCCGCGTCAACGAAGAAGTTCAGGCCAGCAAGGATCTGACTACGGATGCGGAAGAAAAGGCAAAGTCCGATGAAGGGGCTTACGATAATTTCAATACCCAGGTGAAACTGGCCGTTGAAAAATCCCTGGGCGAAGTGACGGGTGATTATCCGGTGGGAATGAACGATCGTCTGTTGCGCCTGAAGAAAGCCCAGAATGATGCGGATGCCAAGAATCCCAATACGCTTGCCGCCATGCGTACCTACCTGGAAGATGTTCTGGGTCGACATGAACTGACCTACACTCAGTCTTACGGTAACGAAAAATCCCAGGTGGGAAGTCGCCCCGATGTTAACGTGAACCGCCTGCGTCTGGGTACGGTGTTTCTGGGCGAAGTGGCTACAGACGGATCTGCCGATGGTCTTGGCGAAGTTCAGGCCCTGCTCCGTTCCGGTGCTCTGCAGGGTAAGATTTTCGAATGGAATTCAACCTTGCCCATGGAACTTTCTGCAGGTATTCGTGGTGCTGTAAACGAAGCCGGTTCCGCTCCGGCCGTGGTCAGCGTCCCGCTGGATGTTCTCCAGAATAAGGCTGTAAAGAATTCCATTACCGATACCAAGGAATTGACCTGGAAAGAGGAACTGCAGGCTTTCTTCAAGAAGGGTGGCATTGTGATGTACCCCTTGATGCTGGTGGCCGCTTTCGCCTTGCTCCTGTGCCTGGAACGTTTTATCATGCTCACAGTCCGTGGTCGCGTCGGTCGCCGTTTTGTGAAGAAGGTGCATTCCCTGGTTGATGAAAAGCGTTATGATGATGCCGCCAATTATTGCCTGAAGCATATGAATAGCCTTTCCATGGTTATGTTTGCGGTGGTGAATCGCGCCAGGGATTCCCGCGAAACGGCGGAGCGTGCCTTGCAGGAAGCCTTGCTTCGTGAACAGCCGAAACTGGAACGCAGAATGGGATTGCTTGCCGCCATGGGTTCCATCGCCCCGCTGTTGGGCTTGCTGGGTACTGTGACCGGTATTATCACCTTGTTCAATGTGATTACGGAAGTGGGAACTAATGATGCCCGCGTTTTGGCTGGAGGTATTTCTGAAGCCCTTGTTACGACAGAAACCGGTTTGATTATTGCCATTCCCGTGATGATTCTGCATGGCCTTCTCAGTGAAAAAATCGAGAAGGTGACCAGCGAACTTTATGTGCAGAGTACGACCTTGTTGAATAAGATTTTCCCCAAGGCATAGAATTGAATAACAGTTGGTACATATTCATAGAAGCTTTGCAGAGCACTTATGGCGCCGGCGGCGTCGTGATGCTCCCTATTCTGCTGTGCGGTGCCATCGGATTCTATTTTCTGTATTCTGCCTGGATTCGCATTGGCCGAGATATCTTCCGTAAGGATGTCCACAAGGTTGTGGATCGCCTTCGCAAGGACTTGCATGAAAGTGTAAGCGGCCGCGGTTTAACCGCCCGTAGGCATTTGAAGAAACGTGGCGGAATTGTGGCCCGTGAACTTCATTTGGCCTTGAAGGTGGCTATCGATACTCCGGCAGATTATCAGGACTACATGCAAGTGCGCATGATCAAGACCGTGCGCTATATGCAGCAGGGAACTCACATTGTTTCGGTGATGGCGGCTGCGGCTCCGTTGTTGGGTTTGCTTGGAACCGTTACCGGCATGGTGTCTACCTTTGAAGTTATTACCCTTTACGGAAACCAGAATCCGGTCCTTATGGCAGACGGTATTTCTGAAGCTCTAATTTCTACACAGAGCGGTTTGCTCATTGCGTTTCCGCTGACCTTGTTAAAACAGCGCCTGGACGAACGTATTGAATACCTGACTCAACAGTTAGAACTTGGCGCTACGATTATTGAAAACTGGACCTCTGGTCGGGAATAATGAGGCTGATTATGAAATTCAAATTTTTTGTTTTGCTCGCCCTGGGCCTCGTTTCAATGAGCTGCTCTTCTAAGGAATCCGCTGAAGAATATAAGGCGGGAAAAAACGAAGTGACGGCTGAACCCGCGGTTGAAATTTCCATGGAAATCGTAAATGGGGAATCCTTCGTAGATGCCCGCGATAACCAGGTGTACCGCTATGTGAAAATTGGCGACGCTGTCTGGATGAAGGATAATCTGAGGTTCGCTTCCGAAAAAAGTTTCTGCAATCAGGAATATGGCGGCTGCGACAAGGTGGGCCGTTATTACACCATCGAGGAATTGTCGACCTTGTGCCCTGAAGGCTGGAGGATACCCAAGGCTAAGGATTTTGCGGCCATGCAGAAGGCCTGCAAGAAAAATCCGGGATTCTGTCTATGGCACGAATTTGAAAAGCAGGGCTCTGACGAAATTGGGTTCTCTGCCTTGGCGCTGGGACGTTACGACTTGCACGTCTCCAAATTTTCTGAGGTTGGAACGCGGGCTTATTTCTGGAGCGAAACTAACGGAAAGGCGAAAGATGTATTTACCCTTAAAAAAGGGGAGTATGCCAGCAGCATCAACCGTGCCGAAAAATCAGATGCCTTTGCGGTTCGCTGTGTGAAGATGTAGGATTTTGGGTTCGCAAAAAAAACAAAGCATACCTTTAGAGTAAGAGTTAAAAAATGGATTTTAATTTACCTCGCCGAAAGCAAAAGGATATGGGCATCGATATGGGCCCTTTGATGGACATTGTGTTCATCTTGCTGATTTTCTTTGTGGTGACTTCTAGCTTTACTCGCGAAACTGGCGTGGATGTGACAAAGCCCGAAGCCCAGAGTGCCTCGCAGCTGGAAAAGGAAAATATCCTGGTGGCCATTACCCGCGAAGGTACAATCCACATTAACGAACGTCAGGTGGATTTGGCCAGCCTGCAGGATATTCTAAAGCAGACTCTTGCAAAGACGCCTGATCGTGAAGCCGTGATTATTGCGGATAAAGGTGCGGAAACTGGGGTGCTGGTTCAAGTAATCGACGCCTGTAATTTAAGTGGAGTGAAAAAAGTGTCAATCGCTGCACAAGCGGACTAAACAATGAATTATGAGATATGAATTACGAGATACGAAAGAAGTAAGCTGTGTGGACAGTCATTCTGAACTTGTTTCAGAATCCCATGAATGCACGAGACCCTAAATATCTCATATCTCGTAACTCATATTTGCCTTTCGCCTTATGATAAAGTTTGTTCTAAAACTGGTTAAACGTTTTTCTGTGCTGATTGTTGCGGTACTCAGCAGCCTTCTGCTGGTGTTTTCGGTGACGGTCGCAAACTTGTTCATTTCTGGAAAGATGAATGCCCAGAAGAAATTCGTAAAAACAGAAGTTGCCGTAAAGAAACCCGAAGAAGTCCAGAAGAAACAGGAACAGAAAAAGCCTGCCCGCAAACCTAACCGTCAGAAGTCCAATTCCCGTTCCCCCAAGGCGGGCCCCCGCATGGCCATGAATCTTGGGGTTGCTGGAGGCGGTGGCGGTGCGGCCATTAGCGAGGAACTGGTCTCTGATTTTCGCGGTGGCGCCATGGCCAATCAGTCTGGCGATGTCGACAAGAAACCTAATAGCAGATCTATGCCCCAGTTTGAAGTCCCCGCCCAGATTCGTGATCGCGAAATTGACGCCAGCCTGCGTTTGACTTTCTGCGTCGATGCCAGCGGGCGTGCCTATGATATCCGCATTGTGGAGGAATCTCCGGCGGGATCTGGCCTTGGCCAGGCTGGTAAGGATGCCTTGAGCCGTATGACTTTTGAACCTGCAGAAAAAGATGGTAAGGCGGTGCCTTTCTGCGGAATGGAACAACCGTTCGAGGTGAAGTTCCATGATTAGGACTAAACGAGCCTTGAAGGGCCTGATTATTCTTTTCGCATTTGTTCTAGCGATTTCTGCATTTGCGGCACAGTCTGCATCGGATGTTATGGATCGCGCCAATGCTCTTTATCGTGAAGGCCGCTTTAAGCAGGCCATCACATTGTATCGCAAGGCGGCTGACCGCGGGGCTGATCCCGTTGCGGTAAGTTTCAATATTGCCAATTCCTATTATCAGTCCGAAAAGTATCCCGAGGCTGCAGCAAGCTACCGTAAGGCGGTAGACTATTCCAATGGAACTTTCGCTCCGGCACTGTTTAATATGGCCAGCGTTTACTTTAGATTGAAGCAGTTCCCAGAATGCGTGGCCGCTTATCATCGTGCGTTAAAGCTGGAACCTAATAACATTAGCGGCTGGCTTTATCTTGGCGAAGCCTACAGCAAGACGGGCGATAAGATTGGCGCCTTGAAGGCAGTAGAAAAAGCCTATGCCTTGGACAAGTCCGACATTAGCATTGTGTACCAGCTATCAGAAGCGAACATTGCTGTAGACGATTTTGATCGCGCTGTTGCCGTGATTCGCGAAGGCTATACTTCCCACCCGGAAGAAATTGACTTCCTGGTTTACCTGGGTGATGTTTTCCGCCTGCAGAAAAATTATGAGCAGAGCGCAGGCGCTTACCGCGAAGCCCTTTCCATTCGTCCCGACGATGTGAATACCATGTATAAGCTTGCCGACGTCCTTGTTGAAGACAACAAGCAGTTTGTGGCCATGGATATTCTGAATAATGTCTTGCAGATCAAGCCGGATTTTGTGGATGCGGCCATCTTCCTCGGGAACCTGGCTTATGACGCCAAGTTCCTGGAACGTGCAGAATCTGCTTATGAGATTGCAGCGAAACATGGCAACGCCGAAGCGGTTTATGGTTTCAAGAATCTGGCTTATGACGCCCACGCCCAGAAACGGGATGACGAAGCCCTTCGAATTCTGAATCTCGCTCTTAAGTATTATCCTGACGATGCCACAATTCAGGTTGACATTCTGGATCTGACGTCCAGCCAATAAATCAACCAAAAATTCAACCAATAATTCTATTCTTCGAATAGGACCACGTTGTTCCTGCCGGCGGCCTTAGCTTTATAAAGGGCTTGGTCCGCCTGGTCAATGGCTTTCTTGTAATCCATTCCGTCGTATCGGGAAACCCCTGCCGAAATGGTGATGGGGCAAACCTTGCTTTTAGCCTGGGATACTTTTTTGCGAATTCCCTCGACGAGACTCATGGCGTGTTTAATGGAGGTGTTGGGCATCAGCAGCACAAATTCTTCGCCACCCCATCGGATGAAATAATCGCCCTGTCTCATGTTCTTCTTTACGATCGCGGTAAAATCCTTTAGGACGATGTCGCCCTTGGCGTGACCGTAGTTATCATTGACGGCCTTGAAAAAATCGATGTCGAACATGGCGACGCATAGGGGTCTTGTCAAGTCATCGATGAACTGGTTGTTTTCTACCTTGATCAGATTCTGGATGGCATTTCGGCTGTTGGCTCCGGTAAGCTGGTCGTACATAGAAATGTACTCGAGCATCTTCTGAGCCCTGAAATGCTTGATGTAGAGTTTCTGCATAAAGAAGTGGGCTACCGTCGTTCCTATAAGGCAGGGGAGATTCAGGGAAATAAGGATGTCAAAATTGGGGTAGTGGATAATGCAGTCTGTGCCCAGAATAGAAACGAGTACAATCCCGCTGACGGCGACTACATAGTGCCAGGGGGCCGCAAATCCAACTGCAAAAAACAGGAACTGGTTGATGACGGAACCTTCACCAAAATGAGTCTTGTCGGGAAGGTAATAGACGACCCAGATTGTACACCACAACACCGAAAGGACCGTCAGGTAGGTGGCGACGGTCATAATCTTGTAGTTGGTGGTCTTTCGGCTAAGGATGGCGAGTCCCGCTGCTATGACCAGAGGGAACAAGCGCATGGGCAGAACTTCCCAGGCTGTGTATCCGAAAATCTGACAGTCCGAAACGAAGTAGGTTACCATGCAGAAGGATGCGATGATTGCAACCCAAAAAGTGAACCTGTGGTAGAACAAGTACTTGGACTTATAAAATTCCTGGGGGTCGATATCTATTGGCAGTAAACGCATCTAGGAAAAACTAAATAACCAAACTTTTTTTTTGATGGTTTGCAGAAATAAATAAGTTCCAAGTTGGACTATGCTCGCCGGCGATTATTTTCACCTTGACTGTAGAAGTCAGCCTTTTCTTCTAGCATACGTTTGCTGATTTCATCAAGGAATGCGGAAATGTCGTTTTCCGGGTTGATGTTGCAGCTGCTGAAACAGGCGGACATTTTATAGGAGTTTCTGGGATCCCTGTTAAATTCGCTGAAAGCGGACTTGATGCTGGCAATACACATGTTGATGGCCATTTCGTCTTGCGTGTTCACGATGGCGATGAATTCATCGCTGGCATATCTGACCACTGTTCCTAATTCACCGATGGAATGGGCTATAATCTTGGCTGCGTCCTTGAGGGCATTGTTTGCGGTCGATCGTCCTAGTTCCTTGTTCATTTTCTTGAACCCGTTCAGGTTGATCATGATTCCCGATACGTTATGGCGGGTGTTGCCTATATATTGCCCTTCGAGTACGTCTAGGTAGGCAAAGTTATAGATGCCGGTCAATTTATCCCTGTAAATGCGTTCGCGCTGGAGGCTGGCCATGAGGCCTGCAATAGAAATGGTAAAACAGGAAGAGATGGTTGAAATGCCGTAAATCAGGGACTGAGCCACATTACCTGCCAGGAGGGGGAGTAGGTAGACTATGATGGGGAAGTTTTTCATGTAACCGCCGCGATGCCTGCAGATCAGGTAAAGGACGATGCTGTCAATCATGAATCCATAGTCAATGACACAGAAGAACCAGTAACCTGCCCGACGGATATAGGTGTTGGAATCCGATATTTCGAAAATAATCGGGAGGAAAAAGTTAACCAGGATAATGGCTATACCCAGCATCAGGGCGCAATTGAGAATGTACTTGTGGGTCAGGGAGAGCTTGATTTTGAGATGGCTTTTCAGGAATATTAACCAGAAGAAGGAGCCGAACATGTCGGCTGCGTAAAGCAGGGAATTGCCCGCCTGTACGACAAAACGGTTTAATGTTCCAGGCTGGCCATCGCATGCGAAAACGAAGGGGTCGATGACGCAACCCATGAATGCCGAAATCATCATTAGGAGCAGACAACAGCTTTCTATGTTTTTTTCGCGCAGACGGCTCCAATTGCTTATAAGCAGAATGCCGATAAGCATGATGCCGAAGCTATTGGCGACATAGATTGCTGTAAGATTCAAACCTTTTTCCGTAAAAAACCGTCCTGTTGTAAGAAAAATATAATATCAAATTGTTCAAATGTTGCACTTTTGCAAAAAAATGTAAAGATGGATGTGAGGTTTGGTTTTTGCAAAAACTGCAAAAGTGTTTTTGGAGAGGTAATGGTTATAGGGGGGCTTGAAATTTATGTTTAGACTATAACGAAACGTAAAAAAAGAGGATGTATGGGATTGCGTTTTTCTGTAAAGGGTGCGTTGGCGGTTGTGGCTTTCGCCGGCATGGGGGTGGCAAGTGCGGCTACTTCTCTTTCTGTGAATTTGGGGGATAGCATAAGACCCGTGACCCATGTGGCCACGGGCTCCCTTTACGGTCTAACTGAAACATATCCGCTGGATATCGACAAGGATGTGGCTCCCCTGAAGCCCAACGTCTTCCTGGCTCCTGCCCGCAGCGGACAGGGACGTCAGCAGCCCATTGGAGGCGCGTTCCTGGTGTCTCCCCGTATTAAGAACACCACGGGAAAGGTGCAGATCCGCCTGGCGGACATTTTGCCTGGTTGGCCCTATCGGTTCAAGGATATGAATTCCTGGAAGCAGGAAGTGACCGCCGTGGTGAACGACAAGAAGGCCTCTGAAGTTCAGAATTTTGACGGTTACGAAATCTGGAACGAACCTAACGATACCTGGAAATCCACTACCATTGACTTTAATTCGGGTTTGTGGAAGCAGACTTATGATTTGCTCCGTCAGCTGGATCCCAAAGAAAGGATTGTGGGACCTTCTTACTCTTGGTATAACGCTTCCAAGATGGAAGAATTCGTGAAGTACTGTTCCGCCAACAACTGTATGCCCGATGTGATTAGCTGGCATCAGTGGGGGTCTGAAGGCTTGGCTGGAGCGATCGAGAATTACCGCAATCTGGAAAAAAAGTATAACGTTACTCCTCGTGCAATCAGTATCAATGAATACTCTTCCAATGAACATCTGGAAGAAGGATGCCCGGGTGTTTCTGTTCCCTTCATCGCGAAGTTTGAACGCCATGGTGTAGAAAGTGCCATGATTTCCTGGTGGTTCACCAACTTGCCGGGTCGTCTGGGAAGCTTGCTTACCGCCAAGAACGAACGCGGTGGTGGCTGGCATCTGTACAAGTGGTATGGCGACATGAGTGGCTATATGGCCAAGGTGACTCCTCCTAACGACAAGAGCGATGGCGTGGATGGATTTGCCGCTGTCGACGTGAAGAAAAATTTTGCCAGCATCGTTGTAGGTGGAAATACCCTCGGCGATGTAACCGTGGATATTGCCGGTGTCCCTGCCGCTTTCGGAAGCAAGGTGAATGTGGCTGTGGAATATGTGACCTGGAAAGATAAGGATACCGCCGTTCCCTCGACGACTCCGGAATCCAGCAAGGAATATACCGTAAGCAACGGAAAGATTACGGTTCCCATCAAGATTACCAATGTCTATAACGCCTACCGTATTTACGTGACACCCATTATTCCCCAGAAGCCTTTTGGCTCCGAGGCTATCAAGCTCCCCGGAAAGATCCAGGCTGAAAACTACGATGTGAACGGCTCTGGCGAAAACAATACTTCCTATTATGATGCCGATGACGAGAACAAGGGCAACGTCTATCGCGAAGACGGTGTAGACCTGGAAGAAATTGAAGAAGGTAATTATGTTGTCGGTTATACCATTGCCGGTGAATGGCTGGAATATACGGTGGATGTGGATGCCGATGGCGAATACCCGCTAACGATCCGTGCCGCTGCCGGCGGCACCAGCGGAAGTGTGCAGCTCTTTGTCGATGGCAAGGCTGTGACTGATACCGTCGCCATTCCCCAAACTGCAGACAACAAGTGGGATGTCTATGAAAATGTGGACGCCGGAAAGGTTACGCTAACTGTCGGGGAACATATAATCAAGTTGGCCATTACCGGAAGCTACGCCAATATTGACTGGTTTATGCTGGGCGAAATTCCCCAGGAAATTGTGGAACAAGATTCCATTGAAAGCCTGAAGGAAATGAACCTGCGTCTGGATAATGGTAGAGAGGCTTACACCCTGTTCGATATGCAGGGCAACCGAGTTGGACAATTCATGGCTGCAAATCTGGGCGAGGCTTACGCTACTGCCAGTCTGCAGGCTCGTAAGTCCGGAGTCTATATTATGAAATCCGCTAGAGGCAAGGCTCTGCGGATATCAGTAAAGAAGTAAGAAGTTTCACTCCTACAACCCACCGGCCCCGCAGTAATGCGGGGCCATTTTGGTTTAAAGCTGTTCCTTGATCAGGTCGATGATTTGGTTGATTGCTTCTTCGGGAGGCAATTCTGTGTCGCCACCTGCAGCGCGGACATGGCCGCCACCGCCAAAGGTGCTGACGACCTTGTTGACATCGACATAGTAATTGGAACGAAGACTGATCTTGTATTTGCCGTTGACGGGGTAGAGGAAGACGGTGACTTCGGTTCCACTGACTTCGCGGAGGGTGTCTACTACGGTTCCCATTTCAAAGGGCTTCACATCGTAGCGTTCCATGTCGGCGGGAGTGACGTAAGAGTAAACGACTTTACCGTCCAAGGCCAGTTTGGATTTTTCTAGGGCGAAACCTGTAATCAGGGTTTGCTTGTAGCTACGGGTATAATAAGTCTCGTTGACAATCTTTGCAAAGTCGCAACCCTTGTCGATGAAGTCTCCAACGGCGTTCATGGTGCGCTTGCTGGTGCAGCTGAATTTGAAGGCTCCGGTATCGTGGACGACACCGAGGTACATGCAGTTGGCGGCGTTCTTGCTGATCTTATTCTTGTCTAGCTGATAGAACAGAACCTCGCTGGCGGAACTGGCTTCGGGTTCCACGATGTTCACGTTGCAGAGGTTTAGCGGGTTACTAATGTGGTGGTCAATGTTGCAGGTAAACTTGGCCTTGGCTAGGCACTCTGCGCCCTTGGCTCCACAACGTTCAAAACTGGGGGTGTCCAGCAGGAATGCCAAATCCACGTCACGGCCGTCGTATTCTGGCAGCGTCTGGTCGGACCCGCTTAAAAGGCGATAGCTTTCCGGAAAACCTTCGACAAAAACCGTGGCGCTGATTTGCGGATAGTTGTCCTTGATGTAATTGAAGAGGCCGAGGGTTGAGCCAATGCAGTCTCCGTCTGGGCGAACATGTCCAAAAATGGCTACGGTATTCGCCTGGGAAAGCATTTCGTCGATGGTCATGTCAGTTCCTTTTTTGCTGCCTTTACAGAAATCTTCAGACCGTCCAGGAAGTCGTCTACGGTTTCCTTGCTGGCTTCGTGTTTCTTAAAGCCGATGGCGGCCTTGATCTTGTAGGGCGTCGTGTTTTCTCGGTTGAACTTGTCGAAGTTCATCTTGAGTTTTTCAATGCAGTTTGAAATATGCATTTCTTCCTGAGAATCCACCATGATGATGAATTCGTCGCCGGCATAACGTAGGATAGATCCCCACTGTCCGACAGAGTCATGGATGATTTCTGCAGTTTTGCATAAGACTTCGTCTCCGCCCTTGTGCCCCAATCTGTCGTTGATCTCTTCAAATTCGCAGAGGCTGATCATAATGCCTGTCGCCTTGCGTCCCTTCTGGGAATACAGATTTAGTACGTAATCTAGGAACGGACGGTTGAAGAGACCGGTCAGGTGATCGCGGAAGACTCGTTCATTCTGCAGGCTTGTAAAGGCGCCTGCGATAGCGACTGCGAAACTGGGCGCCATGATAGATACGCCGTAGAAAAGGGACTGGATTACGGTTGCCACAAAGATGGGAATTGCATAAAGCCAAATGGGGAAGAAGCGGATGGTGCCATCTTGCCTATAATTGAGGTAGTAGATGGACAGGGAATTTAGAATGATACTGTAGTTGACGCAGATATAGATCCAGTAGCCGAATTTGCGGATATAGACACCCTGGGCATCAACATCATAGATAAAAGGATGGATCGTATTGACCACCAGCATGGCGGGAAGAGTGATGATGGTAATCAGCATGCTCTTGCGTTGCAGGCTACCCAGTTCCACCTTGAAGTGTTCCTGGAGGAAGACAAACCAGCTGAGGGCGCAAAGGAAGTTGGAGGCGTAAAGCCAACTATTCATGTGGAAGACGATTGATCTGGCGTGGGGGCCTCCCATGCCGTCTGTTGCAAAGGAGAGCAGGTCTGCAAGACAGCACGAAAAACAGGTAGCAAGCATGGCAATCAGCAGCTTACTTTCCTTGCTTTTCAAACGGAGACGCCAAATGTTGCCGATGATCATGATAATCACCAGAACCATACCGATAATATCGGTTCCTAGCGCCATTCGGATGTCAATAGGTGATTCCATTAAGTACCCTTTTTTCCCAACCCTTTCTAAAATTATAATAATATCTAATCTGTTGTTTACTTGATGGACTGATTTTTGTATGAAAAATTTATATTTTCTGCAGTTCCAAATTGGAGTTTAATATGTCTAAGTTGATGCGTTCTATTTCGGGTATTCGCGGTATTGTGGGCGATACCCTTACCCCCCAGGTTTTGCAGAGCCATGTTCGTGCTTTTTTGGAAATTACCCAGGCCAAGCGTATTGTCATCGGTCGCGATAGCCGTCCCACTGGCGATGCCATTGTGCAGTATGTGGCTGGAATTTGCCGTCTTTCCGGTGTAGACGTGGTCGATGTTGGCCTTTCTACGACTCCTTCCGTGGAAATTTTGACTACCCATTTTAAGGCCGATGCAGGTATCATCATTACCGCTAGCCACAATCCCCTGGAATGGAACGCCCTGAAGTTCCTGAACAACAAGGGCCTATTCCTGGGTCCCGATGATGTGAAGAAACTGTTTGAATTGGCCGACGCCAATCAGTTCAGCTACCCTGACTACCGCACCATGGGCAAGTACGAAGTGGCTCCCGATGCAGACGGTATCCACATCGATGGTACCCTGGGCATCCCCTTTGTGGACGTTGAAGCCATCAAGGCCAAGAAGTTCAAGGTGGCCGTTGATGCCGTGAACGGTGCCGGTTCTTACATCGTGCCCCGCTTGCTGGAACAGTTGGGTTGCGAAGTGGTTCGCGTACACTGCGAACCTGACGGAACTTTCCCCCGCGGTGCAGAACCTCTGCCCGAAAATCTGGGCGACCTTCGTGAAGCTGTAAAGGCAAACGGATGTGCTGTTGGCTTTGCCGTAGACCCGGATGCAGACCGCTGCGCCCTGGTGGATGGCCTTGGCCGCAGCATCGGTGAAGAATACACTCTCGCCATTGCTACCGAAGAAGTCCTTTCCCAGAAGAAGGGCTCCGTCTGTGTGAACCTCTCTACCAGCCGCATGAACGAAGATGTGGCTACCAAGTACGGTTGTGAATTCAGCCGTGCCAAGGTGGGTGAAATCAATGTTAGCCTGCAGATGATCGAAAACGGTTGCGTTATCGGTGGTGAAGGTAACGGCGGCGTGATTCTGCCGGCCCTCCATTATGGTCGCGATTCCCTGGTGGCTGCAGCCCTGGTCTTGAGCTGGATGGCTCACCACGATGGCGGTCCCGAAAAGTTCGTTGCAGAAAATCCGGCTTACTCCATGCCCAAGAAAAAGTTTGAACTGGGCAACAAGAGCGTTGCTGAAATCCTGCCCAAGGTGAAGGCTGAATTCGCCGGCTGGACCATGGATGAACGCGACGGCCTCTGGCTGGGTTCTGAAAAGTCCTGGGTTCATGTTCGCGCAAGCAACACTGAACCTGTGATCCGCGTGATTGCCGAAGCCCCCACGGCGGAAGAGGCTGAAGCCCTCTGCAGTAAAGTTGAAAAACTCATCTAAGCTGCGTTATACGTCGTTGCTCACCCTTTCTCGCCGTAGGAAACTACGGCTTCGGGGTTCGCGCCTAGTCTAACTTGCTTATCTGAGTTTTTCGAAAAACTCATTAAATTTTTTTTCAAAATTAAAGAATTATATATTGACCTAGAGCTTGCTCTAGGTCTTATATTTTATACTTAATGAAGATTTTCAAGAAAAAGAAATATATGGTTACTGCGATTATCCTTTCAATCCTATTCTTGCTGGGGGATGCCGGTGTGTTGTTCTTAAGTCAGAAAAGTTTTGGCCGCCTGCCTCAGGGGGAACGCCTTGCCCGTATCAAACAGTCGCCGAATTACAACGGCGAACAGTTTGTGAATCTTGATACCACCGTCAACTTGATTTACAAGAAAAGCAAACTGCAGGTATGGAAGGAATTCCTCTTTGACAATTCCGGCGTGCAGATCGCCCCTGCCAAGGGTGATTCGTTGACCGTTATCCGCACGGACTTGAAGGCGCTCCCTGCCGACAAGGATTGGTTGGTATGGTTCGGGCATTCCAGTTACCTGATGAACCTTTCTGGCAAGAAAGTCCTGGTAGACCCTGTTCTGTATGCGGGCTCCCCGGTTAGCTTTGTCAATAAGATGTTCAAGGGTACCGATGTGTATAAACCCAAGGATTTCCCCTTCATCGATTATCTGGTCATTAGCCATGATCACTGGGATCACCTGGATTACGAGGCCGTTGTCGAGTTGGAACCTAAAGTAGGCAAGGTCATTACTGGCCTTGGGGTGGGTGAACATTTTGAATATTGGGGTTATCCAAAGGAAAAGCTGATTGAACTAGACTGGTGGGAAGATTCCGTCTTGCATCAGGAAAAGGACGTCTCTGGTAATGACCGCATTTTTAAGGTCGTCTCTACGCCGGCCCGACATTTCTCCGGTCGCGAACTCCATCAGAATAGAACCCTCTGGTCTTCTTTCTATTTCAAGACGCCTAAACGTAACGTATGGATCAGCGGTGACTCCGGTTACGGTTCCCATTTCAAGACCATAGGCGAAAAGTTCAAGGATATCGACTTGGCTGTTCTTGAAAACGGTCAGTACAATCCTGACTGGGCCTTCATACATACCATGCCTAAATATCTAGGTCAGGAAATGAAGGAACTGAACGCCAACCGCTATCTGACCGTTCATCATTCCCGATTCGCCCTGTCGAAACACGATTACCGGGAACCTCTGGAAAACGCGAAGCAGGCTGCCAGCGAATCCGGCAAACCTGTTCTGATGCCCCAGATGGGCGAAGTCCTCTATCTTGAATAATCGAAAGGATTGAATAAAAAAAGGATTCCCTGCAACAAACAGGGAATCTTTTTTAAATGAGAGAGGATTTAAGATTCTTTAGAACTGTTCAAAGAACTTGTGGACTTCTTCAGGTACCCAGGTGTTCTGCCAGCTGCCATTGTCGAAAGCAGTCCACTGATGGGAACCGTTCCAGCTGCACCACTTCACAGGGAAACGTTCATCAACGTTCTTGAAGTCGTAGCAGAGATGGCCGGAACCGCCCACTTCCTGGGGTTTTTCGGAACTGGCGTCAGTGAATTTGCTATCACCGTCAGATGCCTTGCCGTTCTTCTTGAGAACGCGGGGCAGTGCGCTTGTGAGGGCGGTGTTGTAGGGGCAGGTGCCGTCGTTCTTGCCGTGAACATTCATCCAGGCGATGGGCAGCTGCTTTTCAGTTCCGCTATTGTGGGGTTCGTAAATGTTGTAGTCTGCCACAGCGTAGGTAACCACAGCACGGACTCTTTCCTGGAATTCTTCTGCCAGGGAGTAGCTGTACATGGAACCGAAGCTAAAGCCGGTGACAAACACGCGGGAGGTATCGATACAGTAGTTGTCTTCCATGGTGGTGAGGAGCTTGTCGAAGAACTTGTGGTCCTTGTCGCTGTACATGCTCCAGGGCATGCCATCGGTGTCACCGCGGGGAGCTACGAAGATGTAGTTTCCTTCGGTGTCCAGTTTCTGCTGACCGTAGTAGGGAGACGGATGGTCCTGATCTGCGAAGTGATGAACGAAATCTTCTGCATTGGAGCCCATGCAATGCATTGCGAAGAGCAACTTGTATGGCTTTTTGTTGTCGTAGTTAGACGGCAGGGTAATGAAATATTCGCGGTTTTCGCCGTTGATGTTCATTTCGAAACGGTCGCCGTTTTCAACGCTCTTGGTCTTCACCAAGGTAGAATTCTTGCCGCAGCCTTTGGAGGGGCGCGGAGCGTTCTTTAGGGCATAGCCAAATGCATAAGTCTTTTCGGTGGGGCCCAGGGCGACTTCGCTGGAACTTTCGATTACAGGTTCGCTATCGGAGCTGGCGGGAGTGGGATCGCTATTGGAGCTTGTCGGGTTGGGTTCCTCGCCAGGGATGCCGGGGTTCACCTCTTCGCCGGGCTCGCCAGGAACAACTTCTCCACCGGGCACAACTTCTTCGCCGGGAACGCCAGGATTGACATTTTCACCGGGATTAACTTCTTCACCGGGGATGCCGGGATCGACATTTTCGTTGCCGGAGCCAACTTCTTCGCCGGGGACGTCCGGGTTGACATCGGGGTTCAAGGCCGGATCGCCACCCAGTTCTTCACCGACGGAGGCGCTGGAGGCCAGCAGACTTTCGGTGTTTGTGATGGTGTTGGTAGAGTCTTCGCTGCAGGCCATTAGGGACATGGCGACCAATGTTGCGCAGGCCAGACCGAACTTCTTTTTCATAACTACTCCTTTATAAATCGTACAACGAACTCAATGCCCGTAATACGCTCTATTTATATCTATTCAAAAAGGTGGATTATTCCTATAAGGAACACTTCCTTTTTATGGACAATATGTCCAAGCGCAAAGCGCCCCAAACCAACTTAAATCTATGCCCAAAACTTCGCAAATGTTCCAATTCGGAATAAATGGTGTTGTTAAATGTTGTAAAGGGCGAAATATCGCGAAAAAAAACGCAAAAAGGCCAATTTAACGCATAAAGAGGTTCCTCTGGGGAGGAACCTCTTGGTGGATTGGAGGAGTACGAATGAAGATAAAGAGCTGTTTTTTATGGCCTAGGCCACGGTGAGCTTGCGGGCGGCGGCCTGCTGCTTTTTCACCAGGGAGAATGCCAGGATGCCGTTTTCCAGGGCGACCTTGATGTTTTCGCAGTCGATATCGTCGGCCAGGCGGAAGCTACGTTCGTAGGTGGTCTTGGTTTCCTTGCGGGTGCGGGAAGCCTTGACGGTGATGATGTTCTTTTCTACCTGGATGTCGATGTCTTCCTTCTTGACGCCCGGCAGTTCCACTTCCAGCATGAAACCATTCTCGACTTCGTAGTAGTCTGCCTTGGGAGAGTAGTTGCATTCGCCCTGGGCGTTGGCGGCGTTCAAGCTGTCCAGGAAGTTCTGGATGCCATAGAAAGCGGTGGGGATAACGTTTGCATTGATCATGATTTTACCTCTTTTTTAATTTTTTTGCCCTTCGGCACTCGCCGTGGGTTTCTTTTTGTTTTTACACCCTGCCTATTGCAAAGGCCGTGCCAACTTTTTAAAAAGCGGTTCTTTTGGGCGAATTTTTTATAGTATGCGTTTTTTGTCTGCGTTCCCCATAAAACTCATTTCATCCCGAAACGTATGGTGTTTCAACCCTGCAACATCGGTCGTTTAATTTCTAAATTACCCCCTATGCCGCGCAATCTATACGAAGGAAATATCCTAAAGAACATCGGACTTTTCTCGGTCCCGTTCTTGATTGCGAACTTTTTGCAGACCCTTTACGGCATGGCGGACCTGTTCATTATCGGTCAGTTTACCGATGCGGCGGGGATTACGGCTGTGGCTGTTGGCAGTCAGGTCATGCATTTCGTGACGGTAATTCTTATTGGGCTTACCATGGGGGCGACGGTCCTTATGGGGCAAGCCGTGGGGGCGAAGCGTCATAGGAGCCTTAGCCGGATTCTCGGAAATACGGTGGTGATCTTTGCTGTGGTGGCCATCCTGTTTACGGCGGTGCTCCTGGCGACGGCTCCCCAGATTGTCTCGTTGCTTTCGACGCCTGCAGAGGCTGTGTCCGGAACAGTCCGTTACCTGGTTATATGTTTTCTGGGCGTTCCCTTTATTACGGCCTATAATGTCATTGCCGCCGCTTTCCGCGGTCTTGGCGATACCAAGAGCCCCATGTATTTTGTGACGGCTTCCTGCGTGGTGAATATTGCGCTGGATTACCTTTTTGTCGGGCCTCTGGGAATGGGGCCGATTGGGGCTGCGCTTGCCACGGTGCTTTCCCAGCTGTTCTGTGTGGTCGTTACCCTTGCGGCTATCCGGCTTGAACGGGTACGTTTTGGGGTGGGGCTGTGCCGACGGGATTTCCGCCTGAACAAGGCGCTTATGTGGTCCTTGCTGAAAATCGGATTCCCCGTGGCCTGCCAGGAAGGCTTTATCCAGATTTCGTTCCTGTTTATTACGCTGATTGCCAACTCCCGCGGCCTTGAAATTGCCGCGGCGGTGGGGGTCGTCGAAAAGATAATCTGCTTCCTGTTTTTGGTGCCGTCGGCCATGCTCTCTACGGTTTCTGCCATTAGCGCCCAGTGCATCGGTGCCGACCGTTATGATCGTGCCCGACAGACGTTGTATTGCGGCATCGGTATCGCTGCCGGTTTTGGCCTGGTCTGCGGAATCCTCTTCCAGTTCGTTTCGGAACCGGTCCTTGCCCTATTTACCGATGACCTCCAGGTTGTAAAGTTTGGGGCCCAGTATCTGCACGCTTACGTTTTTGACTGCATGGTGGCGGGAATTCATTTCTGCTTCAGCGGATACTTCTGTGCCTGCGGGCTTTCGCTTGCTTCGTTTATTCACAATGCCGTGTCCATTGTGACTCTCAGGGTGCCCGGAGCCTACCTCGCTTCGGTCTGGTATCCGGATACCCTGTTCCCTATGGGAATCGCCACTTTGTCGGGGTCCTTCCTATCGGTTGTGATTTGCATCACGGTCTACGCTTGGTTAGAACGTCGCCGCCGCCAGAAACAGAATTAAAACACAAAAATTTCCCATTGTGGTAAACGCATTTTTTGCCACGAGATTTTATTTTTATACTTATAAATTGGGTGATTTTTGTTTTGCGGAGTTTTTTTGTCTAATTTCCTGATTGGATATATTGTTGCCTCGCTGTTTATTGCGGTGTTGGATTCTCTCCTGGCCATTGTCTCTTTTAGAAAGGGTGGCGTTCAGGGGAAGGCCTTGGGTGCGACCTGTGTTGGCTGCGCCTTTGTGGACTTGAGCTATCTGGTTAGCGTTCTTGTTGACGATTACTTCGTATATTCCTGCCTGTCCAGCGTCTATTTCGTGTGTATCGACATCATGCTGCTCTGCCTCGTGATGTTCATTCGTGATTTTTGCAAGTTTAGGAACTCGGCTGTTGGTAGGGGGCATTTCATGGCCGCCCATTTCATTATTCTTGTCGATATCATTGTCTTTGCCATTAATCCCTTCTGTGAAATCGCCATAAGCTATGTTCCCCGTGCAACGGAATTCGCCAAGTACAGCTATAACATGCATGGCCTTTTCTACGTGCATCTGTTTTTCTGCTACGCCATGGTGGCGACTTGCGTTTACTTCTTGCTTTATAAGTTGGTCAGTGTTCCCCTGGAATATAAGAGGCAGTTCCTTTATGCCGTCGCAGGTGTAGTTTCCATTGTGGCGATCAATGCCGTATTCCTGTTCCTGCCGGGTCTTTCCAAGTACAACTTCCTTGATTATTCCATTCTTGGCTATAGCATTGGCGCCTATGCGTTCTATTGGGCCTGCTTCCAGTATTCTATCAAGGGCATGACAAATCTGTTCAAGATGAGTGTCTTCGAGAATATCGACCAGGGGCTCATGCTGTTTGATTACGAAAACCGTCTGATTCTCTACAACGATATGGTGTATAAGCAGTTCCCTAGGCTTAAATTTAGGGATATGCTGCCGCTGCGTGAATTCACCGATATGTGCGGCGTGAACATCAAGGACAATTACGAGAATTACGTGGTGCAGTGCTATGCCGAAACAGATGCCGGCAAGAAGCCTCTGCGTTGCGACTTTAGAACGTTGCGTAATAAGCGTGGCCGCATCATTGGCCGACTGTTCATGTTCTCCAATGCGGTTCTCGCGACGGATCCTCTGACCGGTTTCCATAACTGGGATGATTTCGTTTTCTATTCCGAAGAAAACAAGGACGTTGCTCGCGGAGACCTGGTTGTTCTTGCCTGCGACATTATGGGCTTGTCGTTTATTAACGGCTCTAAGGGCCGGCATGCCGGTGACCGTTGCATTAAGGAACTGGCAGACTTGATGCGTAACTATTTCCCGGATGATGCCTATTTTGTTCGCGGTCAAGATGCTATTCTCATTGCATTCTGCGCCGGTGGGTCCGAAGAAATAGTTGTTGACTCCTTGAAGGCGCTGGAAGAAAAGTTTGAACCTAAAATCCAGTATGGTGTCAGCGTATGTAGAAGTTCCGACAATATGCTGGAAGGCATAGGTCTTGCCATAAAGGGACTTAAGCAGAAAAAACTGCTGTGTAAGGAATCCAACCATTCCGTAATCCTGAATTCCCTGGTGCAGGCCCTGCAGGAAAGTGACAACGATACCGAGGAACATGTCCGCAGAACTCAGCTGATGGGCGCGGAACTTGGCCGCCGTATCGGCCTGAACGACGTGCAGTTGAGCGACCTTTCCCTGCTGTGCCTCCTGCATGATATTGGCAAGATCGGTGTTCCCCTTGAAATTTTGAACAAGCCCGGCAAGCTGACTGCCGAAGAATGGGATACTCTGCGAACTCATCCGGTGAAGGGTTATCAGATTGCCCAGAGTTCTCCGGAACTTTGCGGTATCGCCGATATGATTTTGCACCATCATGAACGTTGGGATGGTGCCGGTTACCCGGATGGTCTGGCCCGCGAATCGATCCCCCTGCTTTCTAGAATTATTGCGGTGGTGGATGCCTTTGATGCCATGGTGAATACCCGTGCCTATCGTAAGGCCCTGCCTCAGGATGTGGCTATCGAGGAACTGAAGCGCTGCGCCGGTACTCAGTTCGACCCCAACATTGTTTCTGAATTCATCCAGATGATCGAGGCGCTGCCTTCCAAGGCTTCGGAAGTGGCCGAGGCGGTTTCCGAAGAAGTCCGTGAAGTGGTCAGGGATGAATTGACTCAAGGTGCAAGTTCTGCCAATTCCTTCCATAGTGTGCATAACCTGCGCTATGTCCGCTATACCCTGGACGAGCAGAATAACATTATTGATTTTGACAAGGACTTTGAACGTCTAACTGGATTTAGTGCGTTGGATATTCAAAAGAATCGCATGAACCAGACGGACTTGCTGCCGCCTGAAGACCGTACCGAATATGTCTGCCAGATTACAGAAGCGCTTGGCAAGAATCCCAGTGCGTTCTTTGAACATCGTATCATGCGTAAGGACGGTTCTGTTATTTACGTACTGTGCTACGGTCGTCGTTATTTTGATTCTGCCACCAGGTCCGGTCGTGCCGAGGTCATTGTGGCCGATGTGGCGGACACCTATACTTTGCGTATCATGGCTGACATGGAACGTAACAAGGTTCGCCGTCAGCAGGCTCAGTGGGAAAATGCTTACCGCAGGGATTCCCTGACCGGCCTGTTGACCCGAAACGCCTTCAAGAGTGATACGGAATTCAAGTTGCTGGAAGGCAAGTGCAAGGTGATGCTGTTGATGCTGGATGTAGACAAATTCAAGGAATACAACGACACCTATGGCCATGTCGCCGGTGACGAGTTCCTGAATCTTATCGGTCAGACCTTGCTTTCTTCCTTGCGTCGAGATGACATTGCCGGACGTATGGGCGGCGATGAATTTGCGGCAGCCCTGTTCTTTAAGAAAGAAAGCTCCGATGAATTTATGTATGAACGCGCCCAGCAGATTTTCGATAAGATCAACATGACCTTGAAGATGGCTGCAAAGGGAACCAGCCTTTCTATGGGTGCCATTATCTCTAACGAAGAGATGAACACCTTCAATGAACTGTATCAGTCTGCTGATAGGCTTCTGTACAAGTCTAAGGAAAACGGTCGTTCCAGACTTTCTGTTCGCCAGTAATTAGTCCAGCTTGCCCTGGTAAAGTTCCAGGAGCTTGCGGGCCAGAAGGCTTGTGTACTTGGCGTTGGTCAAGGTGACCTTGGCTTTTTCCAAGTTGTTTTTCTGGGAAAGATAATCGGTATAAGTGAGGGCGCCTGCGTTGCGCTGTTCTTCGGCGACGGCCAGGGCTTCTGTTTCGGCATCGACCTGGAGGCTGGCGGCCTTCCACTGCATATCGGCACTCATGGCGTTGATGTACAGCTTCTCGATGTTGTTCTCCAGATTTTTTGCGGATTCCTGGAGGGCTACCTGGGAAGAGGCTTCGTTCACCTGGGCCTGCAGCACCTTGTTTTCGGTGGAGCCGTTATCGATGATGGGAATATTGATGTTCAGGGAAAGCGTGTTTGTCCAGCCTTCCTTCATCTGTTTGCCGTACTGGTCTGACTCAAAACCTGTAAATCCTGTTGTGGAGCTTGCGCCCAGAGTGACGGTAATGGAGCTATTCTTGCCGGCCACTTCGGTGTTCTTCTTGGCGGCCTTCACGGAAATACTGTCTGATTTTAGACCCGGGTTCGCAATACGTGCGTCTGCCTGTAATTGTTCGTAGGGCGGAAGAGCCTCTAGGGAGTCGGGGGTAGAAACGTTAGCCTCTAGGGCCACCACGTTCATGCTGTCGCTGGCGTCCACTTCCATAAGCTGGCGCAGGGTGGTCTTGGCGGTGCTGACATTCAGCTGGGCGGTCAGCTGGGAAACTTGTTTCTGCAAAACGCTGGACTGGGACTGGGTCAAATCCTTCTTGGTGACGGAGCCCGCTTCGTACAGCTTACCGTAATTTTCAAATTCGGCTTGGGCCAGTTCGACGGAGGCGTCGGCGGTGCGCAGGTTTTCCTGGGCGGCCAGCAGGCTCATGTAGGCGTTCAGCACACTTTCTTGAATGGAACGCTCGGTCTGCTTGGTGGCGAGGACTGTGGCTTCCTTGGACAGCTGAGACGCTTCGGTGTTCAGCTTGGAGGATCCGCCATCCCAGAGGGTATAGGAGCCGGAAACGCCTACAGAAAAACGGTAGTGGTCCTGGGGGTGGGCGGCCAGGGGGCGGTCGTAAATGGAGTTGCCGATGCTTGCGCTGACAGTGGGGCCGCCGCTAGCCTGGGCCTGCCTTACAGAAATGTCGGCGGACTGTTCCCTGAGCTTGGCTGCTTCCAGGGAGAGGCTTGCCTTTTTGGCCTGATCAAGGCATTCTTCGAGGGTCCATGTGCCGTTTGCTGCCCAGAGCGCGGTTGCACTGGCGATAAATCCGTAGAAAAATGCTTTCGAGTTGATCATGACCTTTGGATGCCTGAGGTGGCGGTTTCGTTGCCTCGGGCAATCGTGGCGAACGGCGAATACAAAATAGAAAAAGTGGTGTGGCTATGGTGGCAATAAGAAAAAGACCCGGCGTATTGCCAGGTCTTTTTTCAGTGGACGGTATTGGATTTGAACCAATGACCTCTGCCGTGTGAAAGCAGCGCTCTAAACCAACTGAGCTAACCGTCCGAAGTGTGAGCCAAATATATAAACAACTTTTGGGGTTGTCAAGGGACAAGATGAGTTTTGCCTTACAGGTACTTATCTTCGGCGGCCTTGAGGATGGTCAGGAATTCAGCCGGGGTCTTGGAGGCAATCAAATCCTTACGGACGCCGCCATCGGCTAGCAGACGGCTGACGGAGGACAGGGCCTTCAGGTGGGGGCCAACGGTGTTGCCCGGGCTGACAATGAGGATGATCAGGTAGACCGGTTCGCCATCGAAAGAAGCGAAGTCCAGACCGTTTTCGATGGTGGCTGCCACCATGCACATGCGGTCCACGTAGTCAATCTTGGCGTGGGGTACGGCCAGTCCGCAACCGATACCGGTAGAACGGCTCTGCTCGCGGTTCCATACTGCATCGAAAATTTCGTTGCGGTGATCCAGTTTGTAGGCACTGCAGAGCGTGTCCACCAGCTCGTTCAGGATAGCTTCCTTGGTGGTGCTGGCGGAATTGATCAAGATGCAATTGTCAACAAATCTTTCGGAAAGACGCATATTGTCCTTAGTCCTTTTGTAAATGTCTATAAATAGATATTTTAGAAAAAAAATCGCATTTGGGGAGTCCCCAAATGCAGATGTAGTCAGAAAATATTAAAAATTGCCGTTTTTAACGTAAAAAAGCCAATAATTCTGTCTGCGAGTTGAGTGCAGTTTCGCTTTCCAGGGCGTTTTTCATGGTCAAGACATCAATTTGGCCGGGTGCTTCGGCCTTTCCGATGGCGCCGTAGGTCAGATTTGCGCCCTCTTTTAGGCTCCAGAGGCGGCTGACCTTGCCGGTTTCGCCCATGCCGAAGGCGGCGAAAAGTTCGAATTTCTTGAAATTCTTCTTGATGAACTTGTAGAGGCGGTCGCAGTCGTTTTCGGAATTGCTCATGGCGGCGATCTTCAGACCGGGTGCCTTGAACTGCAACAGTTCCTTGGCGTATTCTTCCAGTTCGGCGTCGCTAGGAACCCTTTCGAAGTTGTGTTCCGAAATGAGCAGCTTGACCCTGCGGAGGGCGGCCATGTCGTGCAGCTTGCTGTAGTTGGCCAGGTAGTCTCGTTCCAGGTCCAGCCATTCGGGGACTTCGGCGGCATCCAGAATCTTGCTCCACAGTTCCATGCGGTCTACCACGCGGGCATCGGGGAAGGTGCCGCCGTCGTGCTTGAGACGGATGGTGCCGATCTGCAGCTTGCCGGGAGCTACCTTGCGGACGCGGGTGGAGAGGCCTGGCCACTGGCTTTCTTCAAAGAAATCGTAACGGATTTCTACGGCGGTGCAGCGGTCAAAATCCTTGCGAACCGGATGGTTGGCGTCTTTTTCTGCGGCTTCTAGGGCGGCGGGGCCAATGAGGCCGACAAGATACTTGGTTGAACTGGTCATGGGCGTAAATATAGCAAAGGAGCGGGGGGAGGGGGCGCCTTTAGTGATGAGCGATGAGTTGTGAGCGGTGAGCTAGATAATCGCGCCGGAGGCGACTTGTTCAGCCATGAGCGTTCAGCTTTGAGCCATGAGTTTAATAATCGCGTCGGTGGTGCCGGAATTAGGTGTCAGGTATGAGGCAACAGGCTACAGGCGCTTGGCTGTCATCCTGAGCGAAGCGAAGGATCTAGATATCAGATACGAGATATGAATTATGAGGTTCATAATCGTAATTTATAGCGGATTCACTATTGCACACACATACCCATGTGTTCATGGCTAGATAATCGCGTCGGTGGTGCCTAACTTTATAATTTGCAATTCATATCTCGTAATTCATAATTAAAAACAGTGGGATCCTGAAACGAGTTCAGAATGACACCCTCCCTTCACTATTCACTCCTTTTTGACAGTTCTTAAAAATCTGACGATATATAAATTGCTAATATTAACCTTGAACAAAAAGATTGCATTAAAGGATGCTATTTATGGCAGATTGTAACGAAAAGAAAGAAGCCCAGACTCCGGACATGATGAAGAAGGCCGAGGAATACTTGGCCAACAACCGTCGCATTTTCCTTTGGGGCGGCGTGGATGATGAAAGTGCCGAACGTATCGTGAAGCAGCTTCTTTACCTGGATTCCCTGAATCACGACGATATTACTCTTTATATCAACAGCCCCGGTGGCGTTATTTCTAGTGGTCTCGCTATTTATGACTGCATGAACGCCATCCAGAGCGATGTGGTTACCGTTTGCTGTGGCCAGGCTGCCTCTATGGGTGCCGTGTTGCTGACTTCCGGTGCCAAGGGCAAGCGCTATGCATGGCCCAATGCCCGCATCATGATTCACCAGCCCCTGATCCACGGCGAAATCGTTGCCCCCGCAAGCGATATCCAGATTCAGGCCGAAGAAATGCTGCGCATCCGTAACATCACCGGCAAGATTCTTGCAGAAACTTCTGGCCACACCATCGAAGAAATCGACCGCGATACAGAACGCGACAACTTCATGAGTGCCGAAGAGGCCAAGAAGTACGGCCTGGTTGATATCGTCGAAAGCAAGCTTTAATTTATTGCCCGCGAGAAAACTATGGGATTTTTTTCAGCCATTAAGAATGGTCTTGCCAAGACCCGCGACGCCCTGATCGGGGAGTTGAAGGGTATTGTTGGCGCCGGTAAGATTACCGACGACACCCTGGAAGATCTTGAAGAACATCTGATCAAGGCCGACGTTGGCGTGGAGGCGGCATTCCTCCTGACCGACGCCCTCCGCGAAAACGCCCTGGGCAAGTCCCTGACTACGGAGCAGGTCCTTGATATTATGCGTAACGAGGCGGAACGCCTTCTGAAGGATCCTCCCAAGTTCGAACTGAAGGGTAAGCCCCATGTGGTTCTGGTGATTGGCGTGAACGGCGCCGGAAAGACCACGACCATCGGCAAGCTTGCGGCTCGTCTTATTGGCGAAGGCAAGAAGGTGATGATCGCTGCCTGCGATACCTTCCGTGCTGCTGCCATCGACCAGCTGGAAACCTGGGCCGAACGTTCCGGTGCGGAATTCGTGAAGCATCAGGAAGGCTCTGACCCGGCTGCGGTTGCCTATGACGCCTGCCAGGCTGCCCAGGCCCGCGGTTGCGACGTGGTTCTGATCGATACGGCTGGACGTCTGCACAATAAAGACTACCTGATGGAAGAACTGAAGAAGATTGTCCGCGTCATCAAGAAGGTAAATCCGGATATGCCCCACGACATGTGGCTGGTCATCGACGGCAATACCGGACAGAACACCATCAACCAGACCAAGATCTTCAACCAGAGTTTCCCGCTGACGGGCCTGGTGGTGACCAAGTTGGATGGTACCGCCCGCGGTGGCGCCGTGCTTTCTATCGCCAGCTCCCTGCAGATTCCTATCCGCTGGATTGGCATGGGCGAACGCATCGACCAGCTGGTGGAGTTCAACAAGCGTGAATACGTAGACGGACTCTTCGAAAACGCACTGGACGAAAAGAGCGAAGGCTAATGTTTTTGTCTTGCAAAAAAGCATGTTTTGAGGAGGGGCGTCTTGCCGCCCCTTCTTTTGCGTTTTTTGCTAGGCGCCTTGGCGCCGTTGTTTTATTGTTTGCGTTACCCTTTCTGACGTCATGCCAAAAAGAAGAATCGTATAATTCGAATTTTGTGGACGCCTTTGTGGAAATGCGCGTGGTGGAAATGACGTTTGGGGCAGATTCTCCGTCGGCCCGTATTCTGCGTCAGGAAATCATCAAGAAGCATGGCTATACCCGCGAACAGTTCCTGGCCGAGACCGAAAAACTGCTGGACGATGAAAGGCAGTGGGTCGTATTCCAGAAGGCCGTGGTGGCTCAGTTAGACACTTTGTTGGCGGACCGCAAGGAAGATAATGTCAGGGCTTCCAAATCGGTTCCCCATTCTCCTCCGGTTAAGCCCGCGAATCCTATGCTTCAGCAAAGGAAGCCTAAGGGAGGTGATGACTGATGCGACTCCTGTTCTTGATCTTGTTTGCCGCGGTCTGCGCCTTTGCCGACCCGCAGGAACCTAAGAGCCTGGTCCATTGGATGGGGTACAGCGAGGCCTTCGCGCTGGCTAAGTCCAAACCCAAGCTGGTGTTCGTGGACTTATATGCGGACTGGTGCGTTCCCTGTCGTGTCATGGACAAGAACGTGTATATGAATCCTATGGTGGCTGATGCGCTGAACCGGTACTTCTACCCGGTGAAGCTTGATGCGGATTCCCAGGATTCCATTATGTGCGACGGTCAGAAGAATACCGTGCAACGTTGTTATTTTGATGTGTGGGAGCTGAACGCATTGCCCGCCTTTGTGTTGGTGGCTCCGAAAGGCATGAGCATTCTGACGGTGACGGATTCCATGTCGCCCCAGGAGATGCTTGAATTGCTTCTCAAGTTTCTAGAAAAAGAAAAGGAATGGATATCCCGATGAGCGAATTGATGGGTGAAAATTTCCTCTTTGGTGTTCAGATTGTCTTTTGGACGATGCTGGTGCTGTTGATCCACTGCTATCTGCTGTTCCCTGTAACGCTTCCTTTTGTCAGCGAGCTTTTCAAGCGCAAGAAGTCCTGCGATGCCTCTGACGGTGAGCTGCCTACGGTGTCTATCCTGATTTCTGCCTACAACGAAGAGGCTGTTATCGAACGCAAGATCCAGAACATTCTTGAGATTGATTACCCCAAGGAAAAGCTGGAAGTTCTGATCGGCGATGACGGTTCTGCGGACCGCACTGCAGAAATTGTCGCCCGCTATGCCGACCAGGGAATCACTTTGGTGAAGGCTCCCAAGAATGCAGGCAAGGCCGCCATGCTGAACCGTCTTAACGGAATCGCCAAGAATGACATCCTCTTGCTTTGCGATGCCAACACCATGTTTTTCCCTAACGTAGTCCGTAAACTTGTCCGCGCCTTCCAGGATGAAAAGATCGGCTGCGCCTGCGGTCACCTGATTCTTTCTGACAAGAGCGGAAGCGTTCTTGGCCGCGGCGAAAGCTCCTACTGGGATCTGGAATCTGAAATCAAGAAGTTCGAAGGTGTGCTGGACCGTCTGATTGGCGGCAACGGCGCTCTCTATGCCATCCGCCGTAAACTTTATACGGAACTGCCGGTGAAGAAGAGCGTCATGGATGACTTCTTTATTGCCACCAAGGTCTTGCAGAAGGGTTACTATTGCACCTTCGTTTCTAGTGCTATCGGCACGGAACAGACCTCCAAGGAATCTACAGGTGAATACCGCCGCAAGGTCCGTATCGGCCGCGCCAATTTCAACTTCCTGTTCTCCTACTTGCCTTTGCTGAACCCGTTCCGACCCCTGACCGCCTACCTCTTTTTTTCTCATAAAATTCTGCGTTGGTTCTCTGCGCACATCTTTATCTTGCTGTTTATCTCCAACGTTCTTCTGCTGACCAGCGGCCTGGTGTACCAGATTTTCTTTGGTGCCTTTGTCCTTGGACTTCTTGTGGCGATCTTCAAGATTGTTCCTAGCGGATACTATTTCCTCTTGATGAACTTCGCCATGCTTAAGGGATTCTTTATGGCCTTTGGTCGCGAGAAAAGTGGCGGCTGGGCACGCGAAGCCCGAAGCGATGATGAAGCCTAGTTTTTTGTGGAATCGCTAGATCGGAACGTCTGATTTTAAAACGAGAAGGAATTTGTATGAAACGTCTGCTTGCGAGTCTTGCCTTGGCGCTCACACTGGTTGCCGGATTTGGCGCAACTCCTGCCCGAGCCTTTACCATGGATGTGCAGGGCGGTGTGGTAAACGCCTGGAGCGACATTACCAGTTTTAACCTGAACATTTACGGCCATTTCTGGTTCCCCATCGATCAGATGCTTTTTGTGGGTGTCGGTAGCGGCTATCAGGAACTGGACAATGTGTCCCTTGTGCCGATTGCGGCCAGTGCCTGGGTGCGCTTGCCTATTGGCAGTCAGATGCTTCCTGTGGCAACGGGCGATTGGGGCTACCTGATCGGATCGGACCATCAGATGTTCTGGCGCGCAGGGGGTGGCGTTGACATCAAGAATGGGGACTATTCCTCTATCATGCTGATGGGCGGCTACCAATTCCTGGAACACGACGGCCACGGATACGTTTACGTGCAAGCCGGCATTCTCATTGAACTGTAAGCTGCGCTCCGCTAATCGGTAACGTTATTGCATTTAAAAAAGGGCTCCCGTGGGGGAGTCCTTTTTAAGTTTATAAATGCGTGTGAAAAATTGCACTATTGTAAACAACTTAAGAAAAATTGTGCTATATTCTTTGGGCCAAATGATAAGGAGAACAAAGAATGAAAAAAATAGTTTACTCTATTATGGCGTTATTGTGGTTATGATAGATATGGAAATTTTTCATGTGCAAAAACTTCCCATGGAAAATACGAATTTTACTAAAGCATCTGAATACGGAGTGATTGGATTGCATTATGTAAAACATAAAGATTTGGAATTTAAGGCTAAAACAAGCAAGAATTTAACAAGCGAAACTCGTAAAGCGATTGTTTCAAAGTATACTCTTTCTTATCGCTGAATAATGTTGTGCTGGTGAGACTCTATGATGAAACCTATACAGATCTATTTTATGCTTTTGGTAGTTCTTTTTTTTCAAGGAATCTGCCTTGCGCAATTAATTAAAGTCGCTCCAAAAGAGGCTTCCGTGAAGTCGGATTCGTTGTCCGTAAATCTGTCTGGATTTTCTGATACGATAAAAGAATTTGTTTTTGATAGTTCTACGGTTATGGCTAATCAGCCCAAAAATGAAGCGAACTTATTACTACGCATGGGAATATGCGCGGCTTCGGCTTTTGCGTACAGGCCAGGAGGTACTCCAGCATTGTGTAACATAGTTCCGTCTTTAAAGCGTTAGTGGAAAAAATGAATAGGAGGTTGTTTATGAGGAAACTTGTTTTCTTGCTATCGGTTCTTGCCAGTTTGAGTTTTGCCGGAATTGAGGCTTCTCTCGGTTTTGGACCTTATCATGGAATAGTCGGTGTCGGGTACACCATGATGGATGATCATTTTTCTGCGAACATCCACTTGTCGAACTTTAGCACCGATTATGATTTTTTTGGTGGAATGGGTGTCGCCTATCGTTTCAGTGGACTGTCCGGCGCCTATGTATTCCATTCCTCCGATTGGATGACCGGTGAAGTGGAGGGCTTTAGGATTAGGTTGGAAGATGGTGAATTTGCCGATGTGGAGGAAACCTGCAGAAGGTTTGACTACTGGCGTCTGGTTTTCGGCCTGGGTTTTCAGTACCTGATAACAAAGCATCTGGGAGCCTATGTTGAAGTTGGGTTCCAGTTCCTTGCTGGAGATGGCGGCTACTATACAAATTTTGACGAGCTTTATGGCAGACTCGATAATGATAAACTTGTTTTCCCCGTGGGTCTAGGTATCGTTGCTGACTTTTAAAAAAAAGACTCCAGTTTAACTGGAGCCTTTTCTATGCGGCCTGGCGCCTGATACTTGATACCTAAATCCTGACGCCTGAATTCTAGCCCTTTGCCAGCAGTTCCATGAGTTCGCTGTCGAGGCGTTCCGGATTGTTGTACTGGGCCAGGTTGTTGTGCAGGGATTCGCCCTTGGATACGATACCGAAGTCCAGGTTCTTGTAGTTCCAGTAGCTGTAGCCGACATCTGCGTCACGGAGGATTTCCATGAAGTCGCGCATCCATGCCATCTGGTACTTGCGGGCCACCTGGACGTAGACGCCGAATTCGTTACAGGCGACGGGCAGGTTGTACTTGCGGCGGAAATCCAGAGCGTTCTGGATGCTTGCCTGCAGGCGGGCCTTGTCCCATTTGCCATATTCAACGTCGAGGCGGGTGCAACCGTCATCGACAGGGGCGGCATAGTCACCGGGCCAGGGGCGTTCCATGTGGAAGAACGGGTCCTTGATCCATGCGGCACCCTGGTGGGTGAATGTCACCGGAGTGTAGGTATGGAAGCTATAGATAGCGTTGTCGTCGTCCAGCGGAGTCAGGTACTGGAATTCGCGGGCGCTGTTCCACTTGTTGGCACCGACCACGATGGTGTTCTTGGGGGCGTGCTTACGGATGGTCCAGAAGATTTCATCCTTCACCTTGTCCCAGACCTTGGAGTCGCCTGCTGCAGGTTCGTTCAGCAGTTCCATCATGACGCGGGATTCACCGCTGTAGCGTTCTGCCAGATAAGACCAGACCTTGTTGGTGTCCTTGCGGGCGTCGGCGCTGACAAAGAAAGCCTGTTCTTCGTAGCTGGCCAGGTGGAAGTCATGGCCGGGGCACTTGTGCAGGTCCAGGATGACATCCAGGTCTGCAGCCTGGATTTCCTTGAGGGCCTTGTCCAGCAGGGCGAACATTTCTTCGTTGGGCTTCAGTTCTTCGCCGTCGAACATGTTGAAATAGTCCACCGGCAGACGGACGTGGTTGAACCCAGCATTGCGGATGCGCTTGAAATCTTCCACACCGAGGAAGGTCTTTACGTGTTGGATGATCCCAGGGAAACCCACGGGATCTTTTTCCTGGATGCAGTCTACCTGACTGAACCAGCCGCCCAAATTAACTCCCCGCAGTCTTTCTTTAATCATGTTACCATCCCATTTGAGTTGAGGCCGTCGGAATTGACGGCCGATTGAGAAACTTTACTCGTTAACGATATTCAGGTCTTCGTCTGCAATGTTCAGACCGAGAACTACTTCCATGTCGTCGGGAAGTCCGTTAAAGTCAACGATCAGGCCAACCTTCTTTTCGTCGTCCTTCTGCTTTTCGAACAGGGCGACATCATAAATCTTCATCTTTACCACAGCTTCCTGGGTAACGGGAATTTCGATGGTCATCCCCTTGCTGATGGGGCCTTCAATAATCTTACCCTTGAACACCAGAGTATTCTGGTCTTCGCCAAGGGAGGTTTTCTTTACGTGAAATACAGCCATTGTACTTTAGCCACTATTTATACTTCAGTTAATCCTCAGTTTATTAAATCCAGCCTGTTGTAAGGCTTTGGGAAAAGTTAATTTTTTTATATGACTTTGCGAGTAGGACGAATTCCTTTTTTGGTCTGTGCACCCTTTTTTCACGACTTTTTGGGCCGCGAATCCGAATTTGGCGATGTAGATTTTGTGGATGGGCCACCTAGCGCCCATTGTGCGGGTCTAAAAGATGGATCTATCCACCTTTCCCCGGCATCTTCCATTACTTTTGCCCAGAAACCGGGGGCTTTTGTGCTGTCTCCGACGCTCTGCACTTCCTGCTCCTTTGAAGTCCGTTCCGTTAAGTTGTTTTCAAATCTGCCGGTCCAGGAACTGTCGGGGAAGCGGGTGCGTATGACAGCCCAGAGCAAGACGTCCGTGACGCTTTTGCGGATCTTGCTGGAGACTCGCTTCGGTCTGCGTCCTGATTATGTGGATGGGGCGTATCAGCCTGGGGATGACGCCTGCCTGCTTATTGGCGATCAGGCCCTTGAAGAAAATGAACGTCGCCGGTTCGCCTACAGTTACGACCTTGGAACCTTGTGGCAGGACTGGCAGAAATTGCCCTTCGTCTTTGGCGCCTGGATTATTGCCAAGGAGGCTTTGTCCGACGAACTGCGCCCGACTCTCCTGCGGTACATGGATGCGACCAGGAACAGTATCGAAACATTTAGCGCTAGGCCTTCTGCGGCCCTAGATAAATGGCTTGCCCGTTATCCTGTCAACTTGCCCCGCCCCGTTATTGAAAGTTACTACTCGGCCCTGGATTACCGTTTTACCGAGGAACGCAAGGAGTCCCTGAACCTTTTCTTTAGGTATGCCGCAGATTTGGGGCTTGTTCAGGCCGCTCCGGTATTGGAATTTTTACAAGAACGGTGATGACTTTGGTCCCTTGAAAATCTATTTTTAGTATGTCTCTGTTGGTGTGTGTGTAAAAGGTTAAGAGACAAAGATAGGGATAAAATGGTCGAAGAAAAGATTCTCATCGTTGATGATAGTGCGGAAGTTCTTGAGCGTACCCGCAACCTTCTGACTCACGTGGGTTATAATGTTACTGCCTGTACCTCTGGCGAAGAGGCCCTGGAGTATTTGGAATTAAACTGCGTTGACCTGGTTCTTCTTGACATTAACATGCCTAGCATGAACGGGTACGAAGTCTGTCTTCGAATCCGTCAGCGTTATGCCTTGGATGATCTGCCGGTGATTTTCTTGACGAGCCGTGAAGATACCGAAAGCGTGACTAAGGGATTCCATTCAGGTGCGTCTGACTTTGTGAGCAAGAATGCCGTGGAAGACATTCTGTTGGCCCGCGTCAATGTGCATATTCGACTGTCCCGTTCCCTGCGCTATCTGCGCGATATTTCCCTGACGGACGACATGACCGGCTGCTACAACAGACGCCACGGCATGAATTCACTCCGCGAACTTTTCTCTCGCGCACGCCGTTATGGAACGCAGTTCTCCCTGATTTATTTTGACTTGAACGGACTTAAGCAGGTGAATGACCGCTATGGCCACCAGGCTGGCGATTTGATGCTCCGTTCCGTGGTGAATTCCGTCAAGGCTTTGCTCCGCGATTCCGACTTGTTCTTCCGCATGGGCGGTGACGAGTTTATGATCCTCTGCCCCGAAACCGATAAGAAGGGGGCCTTCATTTGTGTCGAACGTATGGAAAGGGCTGCAAACGCAATTACCATCGTCGATCAGAAGGTGACTTTCGCTTATGGTATCGCACACTCTTCTGAAGACTACTCCGAAATGGACGACATGCTTCACAGTGCAGATGTATCTATGTACGAATGTAAAAAGAAGATGAAAAGTGAAAAATAGCGGAGAGCTTATAGCTGACAGTTTAAAGAAGGACTCGGAGAAATCCGGGTCCTTTAATTGTGGGATGATATAACTAGATATGAGTTATGAGTTAAAGTAAGGCGCCGTTGGTGCGATTATAAAAACTCATGGCTCAAAGCTGAACGCTCATGACTGAACAGGGCGCCGTTGGTGCGATTATCTAGCTCATAGCTCACCGCTGAAAGGAGTCGCAGGCCCGAGCTCATACCTCATACCTGAAGCCTGGAAGCGCGCTCCGCGCGCGCCCTCACTTAAGGGCTGCGCGTACAGCGTCCAGCAATTCTGTCAGGCGCTTGCCGATTTCTTCCCAGTTACCTTCTTTCATCAGCTTGGCGCTGAAGATGCTTCCGCCGAATGCCAGCAGGTTGGCGCCTGCCTTGATGTATTCACCGGCATTTTCGGCGTTCACGCCGCTACAGGCCAGCAGGGGTATGTCGCGGAAGGGACCGCGCAAAGCCTTGATGTACTTGGGACCGCCAACGCAATCTACCGGGAAAATCTTGACGGCCGTTGCGCCCAGGTCGTAGGCCTTCTGCACTTCGGTGGGGGTCAGTGCTCCGGGGATAATCGGGGTCTTGGAGCCTGCCGCCGTGCGGATGATGTTGCTACGGGTGTTTGGGGTTACGATGAAGTTGGCGCCTGCGTGCATGGCCTTTTCCAGGTCGCTATCATGGCGCACGGTGCCTGCGCCGACGGTAATGCCGTAGGGCTTGCAGGCGGCCTTCAGTGCCGTAATGATTTCTGCGGCATTGTCGGTGTTCATGGTGACTTCAATAGCCTTAAGACCGCACTTGGCCGCAGTCTGTGCACAGAGTTCTTCGGATCCCCGGGGGATATCGCGAAGGATGCCGATGACCGGCATGTCTTTCAAAAATTCAAGTAGTTCCATGGCAATAAATATAGTGCAAAAAAAATTGGATTGGATTTTTTGCATGAAAAATCTCACATGGGTCTAAGGGGATGTGCTTGTCGTTTTCTGCGACTTTTCCGCAAAATGAAAAACGCCGGCTTTTTTGTAGCCGACGTTCTTTACGCTTGATGTAATTTGATGGATTACTTCAGTTTGAATGCCTTGGCGGCAAGAACCTTCTCGCCGGACATGAGGCGTGCAACCATGGCGCTACGATGAGGAAGCTTTGCGAGGCTGACCTGTGCGGAAGTCCCTTCGAAGGTCTGTGCCATGAGCTGGTTGCCCAGCATGTCGAAGACCTTCAGGGTCTTTGTGCCCTGTGCAGGTGCAACTACATAGAGGCCTCGGCCGTTGACGATCATCTTTGCATTTGCGGCAGGAGCGGCAATCTTGCGGACTCCTACGCGGTCGCTGGTTTCGTCTGCGGGACCATAACCCCAGATGAGTTTGCCCTGGCTGCGGAGTACGATGTAGGGAGCATCAGGCGCTTCCTGGACTTCGATGTAATCCTTATCCTTGTCGGAAATTCCATCGTAGGCGGGCATGCTGTTGCTTGCGGTATGCGACTTGAAGCTCCAGCCTTTGGTGAAGTCTACCTTTGCGGGCTCAAGAGCGTATTCGCAGGCTCCGCTAACCTTTGTACCGGAGGTTACGCTAAGGTCGAGACGGACATATCGGCCGATACCTAAGGAGTCCAGAACAATGGGGAGTGCCCAGGTGTAGGTCTTGGATTTCTTGTCGTAGGTATCCTTGATCTTCTGGGGATTGTTTTTTCTCAGTTCCTTGCGAATCTCGTCTTCGTTGCTGCAAGGCCTGTTGAATCCGCCCTGGTCGTAGGCCTGGCAGATTGACAGGTTGAACAGTACGTTGCAGTTTTCGACGTCATCTTCGGTTGCGTCAAAGTAGACGTATGTAACAACGCTGTCCATTCTCTTCAGGGTGCTGTTGCTGAAGCTGATGGTCAAGTAGTCCAGTTCGTTGAACTCGTAATGGTATGCACCGACGTGAATGTTGTCTGCCTGGAAAATGTCGGGATTCTTGTTGCAGTTGTCGCACTTCTTTTCAAAGTAGTCGTCGCCGCCGTTGCTGACGATTGTCAAGGCAGAGACAAGTGCAGCAGATCCATCGAGGCAAGTCTCGGAAAGATGATAGTCTTCCCAGCTCAACGAGCTAGGACTAATGGAATTTTCTGCACCAGGAATGATTCCTCCGAAAAGACCTCCAACGGGTCGTACGTACTTGTATGCGACGCTACCTCGTGCATTACGTCCTTCGGGGTTTGATATTCTGTGGTGGGGATGGTTGTCGTTCTTGTCGCCAACGCCGTAAATGAAGGAAACGTCCCAGGGGTTGACGCCTAGCATGTAGTTCAGCTGGTTGATACCCAACTGATGCAGTTTTTCGGAGTTCCAGTTCAAGGTGCCCAATGTCGGAAGCTTTACCTTTTCCAGGTCCTTGGCGATATCGGCAAGGGCGAGGACTTCAAAGATATTTCCCGCTTGATAGCGGTTATATATCCATGATTGATCCGTTTGCATGCTATACCATGCACCGTCATAGCTGATGGCTCCGGATTCGCTTGAGAGTTGGCTGACAGGAAGTTCGATGCTACTTGTGCCGGAGTTCGAAAGATTTTGCAGGTTGATGGCCATGGTGCTTGCTACCTTTTCTGCATATCCCAGACGTTTTTCATCGGAGATGCCGTACTTGGTTGCGGTCTTTGAATCCTTCAGCAACAGTTTGTAGAAAGCATAGAGTGTCAGCGTGTTGACGTTTGCCCAGCTGGTGTTCCTGCTGGACTTTAACATGCCGTTTCGACCATGGGCCATCCAGCCGCCATTGAAGGCGAAGCTTCTGCTCATCTGATCTGTCCCGATTTCCGTATCTTCGACGGCGTCGTTCAGGTAATCCATTTTGCCGGACTTTTCGTAAGTGGCGTAGTGGAGGGCGATCGCTGCCAGGGCGAGATCGTCGTGATATTCATTATTGCCGTTGTAGGCTGGGGTACTCCATCCTGCGGCCATTGTGTTGTAAACAAACTTCTTCCCCTTGTCATAGGAGTCGTTGCCAAGTGCCAGGTTCTTGGCGAAGTCGTACATCTTTTCGGCGACCATCAGGCAGGAGTCGGCGAAGTCCTTGTCGTATTTGGCGTAGTCCTTGCTCAGGATGGCAAGGCCAGCCGCGATTTGACCGGAAATATTGGAACCCAGTTCGCCGAGACGGACGTCGCGATCTGCGGGACCGCCGCGCATCGAAATGACGATGTAGTCCTGAAGTTCAGGGCGAACCCATGAACCGTGATCGCTACCGAAGTTACCCACGGAAACGGCCATGTTGTCGACAACGCCATTGGCAGCCTTGAATGATCTCAGGAAGAAATCCGCACCGTGCTTTGCTTCGCGAAGAACGTCAGGAACGTTGTCGGTCTTTACGAATTCCCCGTGGTTGTATGCATAATGGTCAACGTCCTTGGAGGGGTTGGAGACCGCGGCGACGGCAAGATTTGCAAATGCGTAAGCCTGGGTCTGGGATTCCTTCAGGTAGTCACCGCAGTCGTACCAGCCACCCTGCAGGTCGCCTTCATTGGTTGTTACACCGGAGACTACTTTTTCGTCGAGGACCACCTTGCCTGCGCCGTCCTTGACGTGGCTCGGACCATGGAACCAGGAATCGGAATTGCCGCTGCGCTGGATGCCAAAGAATTTAATGGCCGCATCCTTCACCATGGTGTAGACGTCTTCGCTTACGATGAAGGTGCTGGAGATCTCGTCACCGACCTTGATGCGGAGGCGCTTGTCGGTGGGGACGGACTGGGGAATGTTTCCGACGAGGATACTTCCGGAGGGGCCGTTGAACTCGACAGAGTAGCGTTTATGATCGCTAATAGTTGCGTCAGTGCCTGCGACGATAAGCCAGCTGGAGGTGGTTTCTTCGGAAGTCTTCGTGAGGGTCCCGGTAATTTTCTTGCTTAAGGACTTGCCGTTCTCATCGACGACTTCGAATTCCTTGGCGGTGCCGATAAAATAGAACTGACGTTCCGTATCGCTCTTCAGGTAGCCGGCCTGGTTTACGCGAATGGGAGAGATGGTCGTGTTGATGACGTCAAGATAGGCCTGGTCCAGGGTGTCAGGCATGAGGGCTCCGGCCTTGAAGTTTGCCGGGGTCTTTTCTTCGGGCAGGACGTTATCCTTTTTTGCATTCGGCTCGAAATTGTCGAGAGCCTTGGCGTCCCAGGTCAGGGGCCAGGTGGGGCGAATCAGGTCATAGGGGGTGGTAGCTGCAAAGGCGGTTGCAGAAAGTGCTGCAATGGCGGAAGCGGCTATCAGGGTTTTCTTTTTGGGGTGACGCATTAATACCTCGTTGTTCACAAGGTAATAATAGCTAACCTTTATAAGAATGCAAGTAAAAAGTATGTTACTCGAACCTTAAAGCATCTATGGGGTCCAGGCGGCTTGCCTTTCGTGCAGGGTACCAGCCGAAGAATACTCCAGTCACAAAACAGACGCCGAAACTGACCACCACGCTGGTAATGGAAACGCTCATGGGCCAGTTCAGTATGGACTTGACTGCCTGAGAGGCTCCGATGCCGAGACCGATTCCGATGAGACCGCCCAGCAGGCTGATCATGACGGATTCAATCAGGAACTGCAAGAGTATATCGCGACCGCGTGCGCCAATAGCCATGCGCAGGCCGATTTCCTTGGTACGTTCCGTAACGGAAACGTACATGATGTTCATGATGCCGATACCGCCAACCAGAAGGCTGATGCCCGCAATTGCCGTAAGGACTAAGGACAACATATCGGACGTGTTGGTCATCATGGTAATCATTTCTTCCTGGGTGAAAATTCGGAAGGGGTCCGTGGGCTTTGTCCAGCTGCGACGTTCCTTCAGGATACCCATGATTTCTTCTGTGGCCTGTTCCGCGTAGCCTTCGCCGATGGAGTTTGCGTAAATCTGGCGGATTTCCGTGGTGGCGTTAAAACGCTTCATTACCGTCTGGTAGGGCGTGAAGATGACATCATCCTGGTCCTGCCCGAAATCACCGCTGCCTTTGGCCTTTAATGTGCCGATGACCTTCAGTGGGATGCTCTTGTATCGGATGGTCTTTCCGATGGGGTCTGTATCGGGGAACAGGTTCTTGATGACAGATTGGCCGATGACGCAGACTTTGGACATCCGGTCCGCTTCGTCGTCGAACATGACGCCGTCCTCGATTTCGTAGTTGCGGATCTTGAGGTAGTCGCTGGAAATTCCGCTGAGTTGGGTGGGGGAGTTGTTGTTTCCTGCAATGGCCTGGCCGTTGGCGGTAATCATGGGCGATACGCCATTGATGAACTGTGCCCTGTTGCGGATTTCGATAACGTCTTCTTCTTCTAGGGAAACTGCGGATTCCGTTTGCACGCCGCCGCGACGGTCGCGATTAGGCATGACGATAATGGCATTGGTGCCCATGCTGGTCATCTGTTCCTTGATGGACTGCTTGGAGCCTTCGCCCATGGCTACCATGGCAATCACGGCGGCCACACCGATGACGATGCCCAGCACCGAAAGGAAGGTTCGCATGCGGTTGCGGAACAGGGCCTTCACTGCAATTTTAACAAGGGTTATAGGACCCATTATGCGCCCTCCCCGCGACGATCTTCTGAATCATCGTCAAAAA
Organism: Fibrobacter sp. UWH1; assembly: GCF_002210365.1. Classification (NCBI taxonomy): domain Bacteria; kingdom Pseudomonadati; phylum Fibrobacterota; class Fibrobacteria; order Fibrobacterales; family Fibrobacteraceae; genus Fibrobacter; species Fibrobacter sp. UWH1. The sequence goes on along the minus strand of NZ_MWQG01000003.1, from coordinate 91,290 downwards.
CTTCCGGCGGGGGCAATGCCTCAAGGGCGGCCCTTGCGTCGGCCACATTCTCGTTGATGACGTCTTTTTTTAGAAGGCCATCTCGCAGCGTAATGGTGCGTCCGCTGAAGGTGGCGATATCCGGTTCGTGGGTCACGAAGGCGATAGTCTTCCCTTGCCTATGCAAGTCCTGGAAGATGCTCATGATTTCGTAACTGGTACGGGTGTCCAGGTTACCGGTGGCTTCGTCGGCAAGGATAATGACCGGATCGTTGACCAGGGCGCGGGCAATGGCCACTCGCTGCTGCTGACCGCCGGACATCTGGTTGGGCAGGTGATTCATGCGGTCGGAAAGCCCTACCATTTCAAGAGCGCGGACGGCTCGCTTGCGACGCTCCGAAGCAGAAACTTTTGAATTGTACAGGAGGGGCAGTTCCACATTTTCGAGAGCTGTAGTTCGGCTCAGCAAATTGTAACTCTGAAAGACAAAACCCAGCTTCTGGTTTCGGATTTTTGCCAGGGCGTCCCGCTTCAATTTTTCGGTATGCTCCCCGTCCAGAATGTAGTGGCCTGCGGTGGGCTTATCCATACAGCCAAGAATGTTCAACATGGTAGACTTGCCCGATCCGCTGGTTCCCATGATGGTGACGAACTCTCCCTTGTGAATGTCGAAGCTTACTCCGCGCAGGGCGTGTACAGTTTCATCGCCCATCTTGAAGTCGCGACGTAAGTTCTGTATAGAAAGGATAGGGGAGTTGTCCATAGTCGTAATTTTAGATGCTTTTACATTCCACGGGGTTGCAGCGGACGATAAAATACTAAATTTTGGAAGGCGAGTTAGTTTGGGTTTACTTAAGTTAAGTAATGGATTTTGGATGAAAAGACTCGTTTCAATTTTGTTTGTATTTTGCGCCATGGTTGTAGCACAGCCTTTAGATGGCGATAGTGATGGTGTACCCAACGATATTGATCAGTGCCCCAATACAAGGCCGGGCACTCCCGTTGATTCCCTAGGTTGCCCCTTGGATTCTGACCATGACGGTGTTTACGATACCAGGGATCTGTGCCCCGGTACGGAACCGGGAACTCCCGTAGATCAGACTGGCTGCCCCCTGGATACTGATGGGGATGGCGTTCCCGATTATCTGGATAAGTGCCCCAACAGTCCGGTAGGTGCTTTGGTGAATGAACGAGGCTGTGTCCGTGATGATGATGGGGACGGTGTTCCCGACCAGGTGGACAAGTGTCCCAATACACCCTACGATGCCATTGTAGATTCCGTTGGCTGCCCTGTTTCCAGGAATTCAACTCTGGATTATCTGAGGGGCCGAATTGATTTTCAGACTGGCTCTGCCAAGCTGACCAAGGCAAGTTTTTCTGCCTTGGATTCCCTGGTAGACATCCTGATCGGCGCTCCCACCATTAAACTTGAAATCGAGGGCCACGTGGATAACGCCGGTCCCGAGAACATCAACTTGATGCTGTCTCAGGAACGTGCCCAGTCTGTGGTTGACTACTTGGTTGGCAAGGGGATTGATGCCCGTCGCCTGAAAGCGGTGGGGCTTGGATCTAGCCGTCCTGTTGCCGACAATGGAACCTTGCAGGGCCGCAAGGCGAATCGTCGCATCGAATTTATTGTTTGGTAAAGACCCACTTCTTGTAGAGGGTGAAACTGGCCAATACGTAGACTACGTTTGCAACAATGTTTGCGAAGTAGCTGGGTTTCATGAACTTGGAAATCAAGTTTGCGCTTGAGGCCAGCGGACCCCAATTATCAAGGGCGTAGACGCATCCTTCCAGAACCAGAAGGTTCAGGCCGTAGGCACATAAAAATACAATGAGGAATCGGGTAATTTCCGCAGACTTCTTGTTGGAACTTTTGAAATTCCAGATGCGGTTCATGATGTAGCTGTTGCAGCCCCCGGCCACAAAACCCAGGAAGTTGGAAAGCTCCAGATTCCAGTCCAGCAGCTGATGCAGCACCCAGACGACTGCCAGGGTAATCAAAGTGTTCATGATTCCGATCAGATTGTATTTGATAAAGTGAAGCATGGCCCGCAAAATAATTATTTTTGACCCCATTATGTCATGGATCGAATCTAGAAAGTGCTCTGCGGCGGAAGCTGCCGAAATGATCAAGGATGGGGACGTTCTTGGCGTGTCCGGTTTTACCTTGGCGGGTTACCCTAAGGTGGTGCCGACCGCTCTTGCCGAACGTGCCGAAAGACTCCACGCCAATGGCGAGCCTTTCAAGATTACGCTGTTCTCTGGCGCATCGACCGGCGATAGCTGCGATGGTGCGCTGGCCCGCGCCGATGCGGTCAGTTTCCGCATGCCGTACCAGTCCAATCCGGCGCTGCGCAAGGCGATTAATGGCGGTTCCATCAAGTATATTGACGCACACCTTGGAAAGATGGGCTACTGGATCCGTACCGGTGCGCTGCCCCGCCCCACGGTAGCTATTGTGGAGGTGACCTGTATTCTTCCCGATGGTCGTGTATGCCTTTCTACGTCTGGCGGTAATTCCGTAACGTACCTGGAAATGGCAGACCGTGTTATCCTGGAACTGAATACCCGCTTTGGCGATGCTTGCGTGGGCATTCACGACGTGGCACTTCCGGATTTGCCGCCCCATGCCAAGTCCCTGGCTATCGATGCGCCCGGTGATCGCGTGGGCGAGGCCTTTGCCTGCGTCAATCCCGAGAAGGTGGTGGCCATTGTAGAACAGTCCCGCTTCGACGAAGTGACTCCCTTTGTGGAGCCCGATGAAATTTCCCGCAACATTGGCGAACGCATCCTGGACTTTGTCCGCTTTGAGGAAAAGCGTGGCCGACTCCTGAAGGGGCTTGCTTACCAGAGTGGCGTAGGCAAGGTGGCTAACGCTGTTCTTTCTGCCATGGCGGCGGATGATCGCCTGAGCAAGATTGACCTTTATACCGAAGTGATTCAGGAAGCGGTTCTTCCGCTGCTGAAGAATGGTAAGCTGGGGATTGCTTCCGGAACGGCTCTTACTTTGTCTGAAAGTACCCAGAAGGAATTCGTCGCCAATGCCGAGGAATGGAAAAAGCATCTGGTGATCCGTCAGCAGGAAGTGAGCAACAGCCCCGATGTTATCAAGCGCATCGGCGTTATCTCCATGAATACCGCCCTTGAAGTCGATATCTTCGGCAACGTGAACAGTTCCCTGGTGGCAGGCTCCGCCATGATGAACGGTATCGGCGGTTCCGCTGATTTTGCCCGCAACTGTCTGCTTGGATTTTTCATGACGCCCTCTGTGGCCAAGAATGGAACCATCAGTTCCGTGGTGCCTTATGTGAGCCATGTGGACCACCCCGATCACGATACCATGATTTTCGTGACGGAGCAGGGCTTGGCTGACCTTCGTGGCCTCCCCGCCGAAGAACGTGCCCGCCTGATTATCAAGAATTGCGCCCATCCCAATTTCAAGGAACCTCTGACCGATTTCCTGGAATTCAGCCTGAAGCATGCCAAGGGCGTGCATGTGCCGCTGGCTCTTTCCCGGGCTTTCGAAATGCACGAGAAATTCCTGGAAACGGGAAGCATGCTCTAAATTTGCTGTTTTTGCCAAATTAGCACGTTTTTTTGACAGCGGATGTAATCATTGTAAGTAAAAATTGATTTGGAAACATCGGGCTCACTTTTTTATATTAGGCCTGATGTATCGTTTGGCATTTTTGATTTTTCTGTCTGCTTTGTTCGTTGCCTGCGGCGACGATTCCTCGAATTTTACCCCGTCCGGAAACGATGATGAAATTCCGAATTCCGCAGATTCCCAGAATGGTAGTAGCGGATCCCAGAATGAAGTTTCTGGCAATAGCTCCATTGGGGAAGTGGTTCCGGGGCCCGTGATTAGCGATGATCCCCCTGTAGAAGATTCCACCGTGGTCTCCGATTCCGATGACCTGCCTAAGTGTACTTCGGAAAATCAGGGTGAAGCGATGATGGTCGCTTCCGAGAATGCAATCTATTTCTGCTATGAAGGCGAATGGGTTACTGGCGTTGTGGAAGACATCGGCGTTTCTTGCGAAAACGGTTCTCTGATTGCGGGCATGCGGATGCCTCTGGATACGGTGTCTTCCATGTTCGGTTATGATACTGTTTCTGGCGAGTTCGTCTACCGCCGTCAGGATGTTTCTGTGGTTGGCATCGCCGAAAAGGGTCCCTTCCGTTTTGGTACCTCGGTGAAGGTGGTGGAACTGGATAGCATGAACCGTATGGCCGATTCCGACCGTATACATGAAACTTGCGTTGTTACTGCCGACGGTTCCTATGGCTTCGATGCCTTTGACGTGGTTTCCCCCTATGTTCGAGTGGAGGCCGAAGGCTATTATAAAAACGAACTGACTGGTGGCCTGTCTTCGGAATTGATTAAGCTGAGGAACGTTACCGACCTTACGGAACGTGATTCCGTAAACGTGAACATCCTGACTCATATCGATGCCGTCGTGGTGATGAAGCTTGCGGAACAGGGTGGTTTCAATACGCCGATCCGTATGCTCAAGGAACAGTCCCTAAAGAAGGTGCTTTACGCTTTCGGCATCAAGATTGAAGGGTTCAATGACGACCTCTTTATGCAGGGCCAGGGTGGTATGTTCGGCCCGGGCACTTCTGCTGTTTCGAAGATTTCCGACGAAGTCAACCTGTTTGACGGAGACGAATTCAGTGCCGCTCTCTTGGCTGTATCCGTAATGCTGCAGCGTCATGGTTCTGGCCAGGAAATGCTCCTGTTTGCAGATTCCATTGCCCAGAAAGTCGCCAATACCGGAAACTGGGACGACTGGACTTCCAGGGCTCATTTGGCTGACTGGCTTATGTCTCTTGACATTAATGGTGACTTTGAAAAAATCCGTAAGAACGTGGCTAGCTGGAAGCTGGGGGATGTTCCCGATTTCGAAAAGCACTTGCGCAATTTCTGGACAAAGGAATTGAAGTTCCCCGAATGCAATGCGTCTACTGACGGAATGGTGTCTCATATTTCTGAAAGTCAGAGCTCTCTTTTTGGCTGTGATTACAGGGATACAACCAAGACCAAGCTCCGCTTTACCTGCGATGCTGAATTGGGCCGCTGGCGTGCCGCTACCGATATCGAAAAGGATACGGTGGGGCTGGGAGCCGATACCTCCAAGTACGATGGCGCTATTCGCCCCGGTGTGATCAACAAGGACAAAAATTACATCTATGAAACTTCTACCGGAAAATGGCGTGTTGCTACCAGCAACGATATCATGGATTTCTCTGACGTGGCCGATGTGTACCGCAATCTGGGTGCAGGCGAGTCCGTGGTGTTTGTACTCCGTCATGCAGAACGTACCAATGAAACTGGCTCCAAGGGGCATCTGACCGATAACGGCAAGGCTCAGGCTAAGAGTGTCGGTGCCAAGTTTAGTGGCGTCGGCAGGATTTACTTTGCCTATTCCGGTTACACCCGCACCCTGGAAACCTGCGAAGGAATTGCCGATGGGGCTGGGCAGGGTAGCATTAACCCCGATGTTCTTGATGGCCTCGATGGGGAATGGTATGTGAAGTCTGGCGACCCCTCCATTATCGAGTTGTCTAGCTGGGCTTATAGGGGCGTGCCTGCCGGAAACTTCTACGACCTGGAAGACCGCACCAAGGAACTGGTGTCCGATTACATTCTGGCCAACCGCAGCAAGTTGCAGAAGGTCAACTTCTACATTTCCCATGACAGGATGGTCTTGCCCCTTGCGGTTTACGCTTCCCAGAAGAAGGTGGACCTGCGTTACTTCGATGAGCAGGGTAATCGAAACTGGGTGAACTTCCTGGCAGGTGCCGCAATCATTTTTGACAATGCAGGCAACGTCCGTTACGTTCCTGTCCGCGGTCTGGAATCGGGAGTCATGAAGCTCTAGTCCCGGATTTTATAGGACGGTTTACGTCTGATGTAAAGAAATGTTTATCAATGGGCGCCTGGTAAAAAAGGGCGCTTTTTTAGTCTAAAAATTTCCCCCTCATTTGCCCTTATCTTTAACCTTTAACCTTTTCGCTTTCCGCTAATTAATTAAATTTCCATCGTTGATTTTTATCAAAATGTTCACCTAAAAGAATGGATAAAATCCAATATGAATGAAACGCAAGAAATCACTGCAGAATCCCAGGTAGCTCCCGCTGCCGAAGAAGCTGTAGTTGCAACACCGGCTGCAAAGGCTAAGGGACGTTTCGACGAGCAGATCGCCTTGATGTCTCCTACTGATGCCGCTAAGGTTCAGGCTCAGCTTGACCTGACTCCTGGTGCCGATTCCGCCGTCTTCGAAATTGTCGAAGCTCATGGTGGTGGATTCCAGGTGCTCTACAAGACTTACGATCAGTCTGTGACCGCCCGTAACGCCCTCAAGGCTAAGGACGATGCATCTGCAAAGGTGCTCCCCATTGCCAAGGCTACTTTGGGCAAGGAATATTGCAATGGCGACGTTGTCGAAGGCGTCTGCCAGGGCGAAAAGGAAACCTTCACTATTGGCAAGCTGGCTGAATTCCAGGCTACTGGCCTTATCGTAGTGATGGCTGTTATTATCGGCCTCTGCCTGCTCTGCTACTTGATGAACTTCATCATGGCAAAGCTTGGCCTCAACGTGGACAAGGCACCTGCACCCGCAGTCAAGCCCGCCGCCGCTGCTCCTGCTGCCGCTCCCGCTGCAGCCCCTGCCGCCGCTGCACCCCGTACCATTGGCCCCGCCCACTGCGACTGGGATCCCAATGCCAAGAGCGTTCATCCGGGTATGACCAACAAGCAGCTCCAGGCTTTCCTGTCTATCGCTGCTATTGCCGCCCTCGAAGAACATCCGGGCCTTACCAACGACGAACTGGTGGTGATCATGACCGCAGCTGCAACTCAGGTCCTGGGTCAGCCCTGCCGCGTCACCGCTTACAAGAATGTTAACTCCCCTGCTTGGACCATTGTCTAAGATCTAGGAACAACCTTTAAAAATTCAACAGGCTATAAAGCCAGGAAAAAGAAAAATGAAGAAGACCGTACGTATCAGTTTCGAAGGCAAGAGCTACGATGTAGAAGTTGAAGTTCTTGATTCCAATGTTGCCGTTGCTCCCGCTGCCGCTCCGGCTGCTGCTCCCGCACCGGTTGCCGCTCCTGCTCCCGCTGCTGCACCTGCTGTCGCTGGTGGCACCGAAGTTAAGAGCCCCCTCGCTGGTTCTGTGTTCAAGCTGAAGGTCAAGGTTGGCGACAAGGTCGAAGCTAACCAGGAAGTTGCAATCATCGAAGCTCTCAAGATGGAAAACCCGGTTGTCGCTCCTTGCGCAGGTACCGTGAACTCTGTTTCCGTTAAGGAAACCGACACCGTCGTTGATGGCCAGACTCTCCTCACCATCGCTTAATTTAGCCTACTGAGGTACATATAAATGAGTTCAATCCTTAACTCCGTTGTCCAGTTCGCTGGCGACACTGGCTTTGCCTACATCACGCCGTCTATGATCGTGATGTGGATTGTCAGCTTCGTCCTGATGTACTTGGCAATCGTGAAAAAGTTCGAACCGCTGCTGCTCTTGCCGATCGCACTGGGCGCTCTTGCGGTGAACATCCCCACCAAGGGATTCTATGATGGTGGCTGGAGCATCGAGGGCATGTTTGTCCCGACTGAAGGCCTCTATTACTACATCAGCCAGGGTATCCACCTGGAACTCTTCCCGCCCATCATCTTCCTGGGCGTGGGTGCCATGACTGACTTTGGACCGCTGATTGCAAATCCGCGTACCCTCCTCCTGGGTGGTGGTGCTCAGTTCGGCGTCTTCGCAACCATGTTCTGCGCCGTTGCTTTCGGTGGCTTTACTCTGGGCGAAGCAGCTTCCATCGGTATTATCGGTGGTGCTGACGGTCCGACCTCTATCTTTACCGCCAACAAGCTGGCTAAGCACCTCATCGGCCCCATCGCCGTGGCTGCTTACACCTACATGGCTCTGGTGCCGCTGATTCAGCCGCCCATCATGCGCCTCATGACCAACGATGCAGAACGCAAGATCCGCATGAAGTCTCTCCGCAAGGTCTCCAAGGCCGAACGTATTGCCTTCGCCGTCATGGTTATGATCGTCTGCATCCTGGTTGTGCCCGATGCATCTGCACTGATCATCATGCTTATGCTTGGTAACATCTTCAAGGAATCTGGCGTTGTTGATCGTCTCGTCAAGACCGGTCAGAACGAACTCATGAACATCGTGACCATCTTCCTTGGTACTTCTGTGGGCCTCACCATGTCTGCCGACATCTTCCTGCGCCCCCAGACCCTCATGATCATCGCTATGGGCGTGGTTGCCTTCGGCTTCTCTACTGCCGCAGGCCTCTTCCTCGCAAAGATCATGAACAAACTTTCTCCCAAGAATCCGGTGAACCCGCTCATTGGTTCCGCAGGCGTTTCTGCAGTTCCCATGGCTGCCCGCGTTTCTCAGGTTGAAGGTGCCAAGTACGATCCGCAGAACTTCCTGCTGATGCACGCTATGGGCCCCAACGTGGCTGGCGTGATCGGTACCGCAGTTTGCGCTGGTTACATGATTAGCCGCTTGAGCTAAGTCATCCTGGAGCTGTCATCCTGGAGCGTAGCGATAGGATCAGACAGGATCCAAGAAGACCTCGGTGATGAACCGAGGTCTTCCTTTTTTTGTACAATGTCATTTTCTGCCACTTGCTCCAACTTATATGTGTTTGTATATTAGAAGGACAAGTCAATATGGAACTCACAACTGTAGCAATCAAGGTCCCGGAATCAATGCATGATTTCATCACGGAAAACCGGTGCCGTGACGAGTTGGTGCGTAATGCCTTGATTTTATACCCTTACATTAAAGATTTGACTATTTCCCACGGCCGTGCTGCTGAAATTTTAGGAATACCAAAGGAAAGGCTAATTGCTCTCTATGGAGATATGGGAATTCCGTATATCGATGGTGATGCGAATATGCTGAACGAAGAATTGGCGGCCTACGATGCAGTGCGGAGGAAAGGGTAATGCTCGTTGTATCCGATACCACTCCGTTAATATCTTTCCTGAAAATCAATCGCTTGGATATGTTGCAGCAGTTGTTTGAAACTGTTGTTATACCGCATGCCGTTTATCGCGAATTGACCTGCAATGAAGACTTCGTTGACGAAATTCAGCAGATAAGGGAAAAGTCTTTTATTCTTGTGGATGAATCTATTGCTGTGGATGCTGTAAACCAGTTGCAATTGGAAACGGGACTTGAATATGTGGATGTAAAAAATCGTGGAATAGCCTAGTTGGGGCTAACTCCATGGGCAGTCAATGGCCGCCATCTAAGAAAATCGCTGCGCCTGCGACGGATCAAAAGCCGCGTCCGCGAACGTTGGTAAGAATATACAAAAAACGAGGTTGCGTAATTTGTCAGGAATGATTATTTTTTTTGTCTGTTAGGAATATAGGAGAATGATATGAAGACAATTGCGATGCTAATTGCAATGACGTTCCTTGTCGCAGCTTGCAATGATGAAGAACGTAAGGCATTGACCCATAACCATCCTGAAACCTCAAGAATTCAAGATTCGCAAATCCTGACGGGTCCGAATGAATTGCATCTCCAAAGACCGTTGGAAACGCAAGAGCGTTTTTTAAATGCTGCTCCTCCTAAGCCCATTACAAAAGGTGCCTACGATTTTAGCGAATGTAAGGAGAAGTATGGTTCCGGCACGAAGGAATTCCGTAAATGCGTTCAGGCGAAATATCCTAACATGAAATTCGTAGAGTAAAGGGCTGGAGTGGTGAAAAGATAATTTTGTTGGCTTGTTTGTTTTGGCTTAACACGTCGTTACTTGCTGATTGCATTGTTTATGAAAATAGAGCTTATGCAGAGAAGGCGGCAGAGACGTTTTGGAAACAAGTAGAGTGGAAACTTCAGTCGCTTTTTGATGCTCAAAATGCAATTGATTACAATGGTAGCCAAGGCCATTTGAGCTATCCTAGTGTTCAGGATACTGTGAAAAAATACCACGATATGCAAATTGATAGGTGTAAGTTATGATGAAAATTCGATGTTTAGGATTGGTTTTTACCGTTCTTTTCTTTTCTCATGCGATTGCCGAAAACAAGAACGGGCAAGTTGCTGAATTTTGTGCGAAAATCGGAACTGATAACTCGTATGAATTGTATTTGCTGAAAAATATTAGAATTCCTACGGACTCAAACTGGATTATTCCGGATTCTGTTGAAGTGGGTTGTTCTGACTGGTACTACAATTACTTTGTTGATGCCCCAGAGGATGAGAGAATGGATTCTCTGCTTAGAATGGGTTTTCATGCTTGTTTTGGGGGGCTTAAAGATGTTAAGAAAAAAACTGAATCTTTGAAAACAGAGCTAGTCAAAGGTTCTTCCTGTCTTTGTTATTATCTAAAAAATGCTAAAAAATCGTTGAAACCGTATTATGGAAAAGAATTGAAGGGAACGTGGTTTGCGGAACTCTACAATACAGAAGTGAAACTCTCCTCGGATTTTATGGCTGTCATAGTGGGAGAGTGCTCTGTTGAGCCGGAAACATTTGAATTTTGTGTGGAATCTAGGTCTGCGGATATGTATGGTCTTCACTTGGTGAGAGAGGGGGTTATAGAACCATACGCTTCTGATATGGGAGAAATTTATAAAACTAAATTTGTTCTTGATGCTCCCTCAGATTCTTCTGGTGATTTTCAGGCGCGTATTGTTGAGTCCTTTGATGCGCCATCATTATCTGATACTTCTTGTAGAAATTTAAAAATGTCTGCAATGGAAATAAGTCCTGTTGATCGTGATAGACTGCATTTTCATTTGAAAGATGCGTTGAATTCAATTGTCCGGTATTATTGGAAGCCCTTTAAGGGCATGTGGGAATTTAAATCGAATGGGGGTTCTTGTTTGTATCGTAAATCTTTTGATGCGGTTATTGTTGGCCCGTGTGCTAAAAATAGGGTTGTTGCTGAGTATTGTTTTGATAACAAACGTCACAGCCTAACGTTAAAGAAGGAACTTGACTACATTCCTCGACATGCTTTTCAGTCTGAAGGAAAATGTATTTATTGTGATGATAGTGTTAAAAGAAGGATTATGACAAAGATTGATTATGGGAAAGGATATGTCTCTGTTAAGGACGGGGTATTTGAAAGAAAAGGTGATGATTATTTACCTAAGGAATGGTTTTATTTGCCGAATAACGTCAAAAATATGAAATCACTTAATGACAAAATCTTGCCTGCTAAATTAGTCTTAGAGATTCAGGATGGGAAAAAATTTTTCAGTGAATCCTATGATTTTAGTATTCGGGTGAGTGGCCCCTGCGAAGAATAAAACGGAAGCTGAACTTTAGAAGTCGTGCCGTGCTTTTTTGTTGTCATGTCGGGCGCGATCCGGCATCTCCTTTATTATTTCTGTATCGTATTTTTGCTTAGAAATTTTCACGATACAAAATTTTCTTAATTCTTGTTAAAAATTTTGATATTCTGTGTTGCGAAATATTGATTTTTCTTTGTAACAAGGTAAATTTGGGGTCAAGGGAAAGGAGGTTCCTTTGAAAAAAATCATAGAATACACGGATTATCGCAGGTACATCGCTGATTACTATGCGGATCGCAAGGCACGAAAGTCCTTTACCTGGCGCGACTTTGCCAAGAGCGCGGGTTTTTCCTCGCCGGTTTACCTGAAGCTGGTTGCCGAGGGCAAGTACAACCTGAGCGAAGCCGCCGTTGAGCGAGTCGCAGAAGCCATGGGGCTCAGGGACTGGGAGGTGGATTACTTCAAGGTCCTGGTGAATCTGAACCATGCCAAGGATAACGAAAGTCGAAGGGAGTATTTTAACGAAATGCTCCGCATCGCGGATGTCCATAAGGCCACGGTTGTAGAAGGGGATTCCTTCCGCTTCTTTAGCGACTGGAAGAATCCTGTAATCCGCGAATTGGCACCGGCCATGCCCGGCGCAAAGCCCTTGGAAATGGCCAAGGCCTGCATGCCTAAAATTACCGCGGCAGAGGTTTCCGAGGTTCTCGCCTTTTTGACAAAGTCGGGACTTCTCAAGAAGAACGCTGACGGCAGCTACACCCAAACGGAACAGTTCGTGACCACGGGCCCCATGGAGATAACTCCGTTGGCTGTTCGTGAATTGCATCATCAAATGGGTGAACTTGCCTTGGATACCATCGAGAATGTTCCCCAGAATCAGCGCCATTTTTCTGGGCTTACTATGGGTCTCTCTACGAAATCCTACAATCAGATTGTGAAGGAAATCGCAGAATTCAGAAAGAAGGTTGCGTCTATCGTTACTAGCGATGATACTGTGGAAAGAGTCTACCGATTGAATATGCAACTGTTCCCCATGACTCACGATGTCTCTGGAATTGATGCTGGTGCAAAAGAAATGGACGTGAAAAAATTTGGGAAAGAAGGTTAGGAGGATAACATGAAAAAGGGAATGATTAAACAACTGAGCGCAAGCTTGCTCACCGGTGCCACGATGTTTATGAGCTCCGCTTTCATGGCGGGTTGCTCCGAAAGTGGCGATGCGGTTGGCCACGGCGGAGTCGAAGAAGAAACAAGTATCGCCCAGGGAACTTTGCGATTGGCGGGATCTGTTCAGGTGATGGCTAAGATGGTCATTTCGGATTTGGAAAACTTCGGAAGCACTACAAAGGCCATTTCCTTTGAAGCTCATAATGTTGAATTCTGCGTTTTGGATTCTGCAACTTTTGCTGTTTCTGAGGAGTGCTTCCGTGCAACTGTGGGAGATCAAAGAAATTATGATTTGAAGCTTGATAATAAATCCTGGCGATACGGTTTAGTTACCGTAAATGGGAGCTGGCTTGATGAGCCTGTTAGTTACCGCGCCGTTGTTGATGCGAAAAAAAGCTTGGCGACAAATGTGAATATTCTAACTGAATGGGAATACTATTTGGCTGATAAGTTTGTGGCATCGGGCGCAAGTGTTGAAGATGCTTTGGCGCAGGCAAGGCGAAGCGTTCTAGACACTATGGGACTTGGAGAAGGTTATGATGATTTCGGGAAGATGAACCTCGCAGGTGCCTCGAAGTCTGATGCTGCCTTGGTTGCTGCAACCTTTGCATTGAAATTGCCTTCGGAAGAACAATCCATAGAGTATCTCGTCGATGTTGCCATGAGTGCAAAATTCTTTCACAGTGATCCGTTCTGGGAATGGCTGGGTGTAGATCGTCCTGACGAATCCTTCATGTCGCTGGCAGATAAATATATGTCGAATTTTGCTTCAGTGTTTTTAAATCTTGGACGCTGTGAAGGTGAAAACCTGGGACGCCTTATTCGATATAATGAATTTGATTTCGGCTTCCTTGACCGATCTGTGAAGGAGTTCGGCTATAGCTTGAAGTGTGAGGATGGCTTGTGGTTCTGGGTTGCGCCGGAATATGAACACCAGGTGGGGACTATGACGGATGCCCGTGATGGTCGGACTTATATGACAACGACATTCTCTATTGATGGAAAGAGTGTGACCTGGATGGCCGAAGATTTACAGTACAATGTATCTGGATCTCGTTGCTTTGGGGATGTTCCCGAGAATTGTGATTCATATGGACGTCTGTATTCTTGGCTGGATCTTATGGACTTGGATACAACAGGCTATATGGAAACTGCTGTTTATGAATCCGGTAAGCCGACCATTCAGCGCTTTAATTCCTTGGAAGAGTGTATGGAAAAGGAAATGACGGATGGAAACCTCGAATGGATTGGTCTGGACAGTACCGGCGCATACCTGGCATGCATGGATCAGCAGGTTCAGTACAGCAAGGTTCTTGAATCAATTGACCCGCGTAATCATCAGGGGATCTGCCCCGATGGCTGGCGAATTCCTTCGGTCAAGGATTGGAATGCTCTGTCTGAATTCCTGGGCGACAACATGGATGTAAAGCTGATGAAGGATGATGCTTGGCCTATTATGGTTGCGGCCGAAGAATCTGCTATCGGATTTATGTTTGCAAGGTCGATGGACGTTGTTGATTTTTCTGCCACCCCCAATGGCGCTCAGCATGAAAAATATTTTGCAATTATTCCTGGGGCTGATGAAGATAATCAGTTTGGTTTGAACGGAAATTATGTAGAAATTGATCGTGGCGCTCAGGCTGTAGATATCTATGGTGCTTTCGACCCTGGCTATTACAACCTGTTGTCTGTCCGTTGCATCAAGGCTGATTAAAATTGCTGGTTAGGAGGAAGGGGCTGTTTGCCCCGGGTTAGGAGAAGTCCCGCGGAGGAATCCGCGGGATTTTTCGTTTGGCAACAGTTTTGCATCTTTGCCGCTGTTAAAAAAAGACCCCGCTTTCGCGAGGTTGTTCCAGAGTTCGCAATCGCAACGCGATTGCCCAGGGGTTCGGGGGCGAAGCCCCTGAGTGATAAAAAGAAGCGCTGCTTTCGCAACGCTTCTTTTTTAAGGGTGGATGACCGGACTCGAACCGACAACATCCAGAATCACAATCTGGGACTCTAACCAATTGAGCTACATCCACCATGAATGTGGCCCAAATATAAAAAAGCTACCCCGAAATTCAAGGGTAGCTCCTAATTTTTTTTTATAAAATCTGATTTTTTGGGCCCGCGGGCCCCAAAAAAATTAGTCGTTCTTCATCTTGGCCATAATGCGCTGGAAATTGGCGCGCTTAAAGTCATTGCGGTGTTCTTCGCAGAAACGGGGGTAAATGTACTGCTTGGGGAACACGCGGATGCTAAAGGACTCGCCGCAGCCGTCGAGGCAGCACTTGAAGGTCAAGTCCATGGACTCGGTGTAGTTGTGGCGGAAGATGATGTTCTTGGATTCGATGTTTTCCACATCCTTCTTCTGCTTCTGGCGCTGCTTGATGTCGCGGTGCAATTCGCAGTACTTGGCGATCGGGTGACCCCAGAATTCGCGGCCGCAGCCGGGTTCCTGGCAGACTTTCAACTTGATGCGCTTCTTCTTTTTGTACTTGGGTAATTGCATAACAAACCTCGTTTAAGGGGAAAGATAGTAAAAAAAAGGCGGAAAAATGAACGTTTTGCGTTTTCGTGCGTGTATAAGTACATGCTATTCCTTAATTTGGAGGTCTGTTGATGAAAAAATATGGCTGGTTTGGTCTGTTTTGCGCAATTTTGACGTTTTTTGCCATGGTTTCCTGGGGCTGTCAATACGTGTCTGGGGGAGGGGCTGAAGAGGAGGTTGGCCGGGTGACTTTTTTGGATGTGGGTCAGGGGCTTTCGGTGCTGCTGGAATATGGAGGGCGTTACGCCCTATATGACAGCGGGCCGGATTCCGCAAATTTTATAGAAAAATTGAGGGACCACGGGGTGGATTCGTTAGACTGGGTTCTGCTGAGTCATAATCATCGGGATCATTTGGGCGGGCTGCTGGAACTGCTGGCAGATCCGTCTGGTCCGTCGCGCGATTTGTCGTCTGGTCCGTCGGATTATCCGCGGTCTGTTTCGTCGGACAATTCGCGGTCTGTTTCGTCGGACGGTCGCCGGGCCATTCCGGTGGGGCGCCTTATGGTAGGGCCGGATACCTCGGGAGGCATTCTGGTGGACAGCGTACTGCGCTCCGCCCGCCGGCGGGGCATTCCCATAGACACTTTACACCGCGGCGATCAAGTGTCGTTGGGCAAGGTGCTGCTGACGGTGCTCTGGCCGGTGGAATATCTGCAGGTGGGCGAAAACGGGGCCAGCGTCGTTTTGCGGGGCCGCCTTGTCGATGATGGCTCCGGGGAGTCTGCTGGGAACGTCGGGGTGTCCGCCGGCGGTACTGACGAAGGCTCGTTTCTGCTGACGGGTGATCTGGATTCGCTGGGGGAGTGCCGCCTGCTGGAGGTGACCTCGGATGTGTCGGCGGATCTTTTGCAGGTGGGGCACCACGGTTCCGTCCACAGTTCCACCTTGCGATTTTTGAGCGGGGTGTCGCCTCGGTATGCGGTTATTAGCGTGGGGGCCCGCAATAGTTACGGCCACCCCGCGGAACCTGTCCTGCGAAAGCTGCAATACGTGCTGGGCTCCGCGGCGATCTCCAATTCCGCGACTCCCTCCGCAGACGCGACAATCTCCGCGGCCGATACCGCGACGTCCCCCGACTCCGCGGATGCGGAAATTTCTGCGACAACTTCAAACTCCGCAGACGTAACGAATCTTTTCCGCACCGACCGGGAGGGCGATGTTACTTTCATGCTGGTGCCTGGCGTAGGCGTTGTACCATAGTCCCCGCGACTCTGCAACCGCCGCTCCCACGACTCTGCAACCGCCGCTCCCACGACTCTGCAACCGCCGCTCCCGCAACCTTGAGAATGTGTTTTTTTTCGGATTTTACTAACCAAATGGCCTTTTTACGAGCGCTTGGTTAGTAGTTTTGTGAATAAATTAACTGTTTCTGTGGCGAAATTAGACGTTGTTGCGGGAGATATGGCCTTTTTTGAGGTTTGTGGGTGGTAAAAATCCCCAATTTGCTTGTTTTGCTTGCGAACAAACTAAATATTTACTAACCGAAAGCCCTTTTTCCTTCATTTGGTTAGTACTTTCCCCAAAAAATGCCTTTTTGAAAAGCCTTTTCGCGTTTATCGTAAAAATCCTACGCGGGCCTGGAAGTGGCATTTGGCCTTGAGAGGGTTTTTCTTCATTTCTTCGGCGTTCATGCCAAAGAGTACGGCGTGGTGCTTGGAATCCCTGAAGCGGACGATGTCGACCTTTTCGTCAAGGGGAATCTGATGGATGTAATTCATCTGGATGGAACGGATGCCGCGGTCCTTGACTTCTTCGCGGGTCAAGGCGTCCAGAACCCAGTCCACATAACGGCAGTGGTTGACGTGATGGTTGATGTCCAGGTCGGTGTTGCGGCCCTGAACCTGGTCCACAACCTTGGGGAACAATCCCATAGAAAGGATGTCCAGCTTGGAGGGCAGAGCTTCGCGGCCTTCTTCGATGGGCAGGGGGAAGGGGCTGGTAGATGGGGGGACTGCCTTGCCGGTTTTCAAGTCCACCAGCAGCCAGGAGGAGGTGCCTTCGACCAGGATGTTGCCGCGGCCATCGCAGACCCTGTAATCCTTGTAAATTACTTTGTCCTTGTAGTTCTCCTTGGCCCAGGTGCTGACCAGCAGTTCTTCGCCTAAAACGGGAGTGTGGTTCAGGCGCAACTTCATGCGGGTCACGACGCAGCCGTAGCCTGCCTTCATCATGTTCCATAAGCCATAGCCCTTGCGTTCGGCATCTGACAAGGCGGCTTCTTCAGTAAACTGAAACAGCCTAGAAAGCTTGAGGCGATTGTGTTCATCGCAGTCCGAAAAGCGTACGGTAAATTTCAGCTCGGTGATTTCGTCGGTGTCGTCTTCGTCGGAGTTTGGGGCGGTGCGGGTGGCGTTTGCCATGAGCTCCGGGCTGATGGGGGTTACGGCGATGGACGAGGCGTCAAACCCCTGGGATTTTTTCGCGGCGGTACCTGCGACTTCGACGGCACCATCTGCTGTGTTTGCGGTACCGGCCTGCTTTTTTTTACCAAATAGCTTTTCAAAAATCATTAAATCCTCGCAGTGTGACGTCGCTCTCGTTAGACCCTTAAATGCTTGCAACATCACAGAAAAATTCCTTCACAATTTATAAATTTGTGCCCATGGTAGAAGCATTTTCTCGTCCCAGTTCGTTACAGTTGCCGGCACTCAGTTCTTACAATGGTGAAGTTCGAGTCCCCGGATCCAAGAGTATTACAAACCGTGTTTTCCTTATTTCGGCATTGGCCCGCGGAACCACAAAGCTGCATAACCTTTTGCGCAGCGATGATACCCGCTACATGGGCGAGGCCCTCAAGGAACTTGGCATCAAGATCGAAATGTCCGACGACTATACCGAAGCCACTGTGGTGGGCAACGGTGGTCCTATGGATGCCCCCGAAAATGTAGATGGCGATTATGTGGCAGACCTTTATTTGGGTAATGCCGGTACCGCCATGCGCTCCCTCTGTGCGGCCCTTACCTTGGGCAAGGGCGAATTCCACCTGAGTGGTGAGCAGCGCATGAAGGAACGCCCCATCCGCGACCTGGTGGATGCCCTGGGCAGCCTTGGCGCCGACATCACCTACATGGAAACGGTTGGATTCCCGCCGGTATGCATCCGCTCCAACGGCCTGAAGAGCGGTTCCGTAAGTGTTCGCGGCAATATTTCTAGCCAGTATTTGACCGCCCTTCTGATTTGCGCCCCCTACGCCATTGGCGAAGAAGGTTCCGAACTCCACATTCATGTAGAAGGTCAGCTGATTTCTGCCCCCTACATCCTGTTGACTCTGGATGTGATGAAGCATTTCGGCATCGAAGTGCGTCACGATGGCCTGACTGATTTTTACGTTCCCAAGGGCGTTTATGTAAGCCCCGGTGACTACATGGTGGAAGGCGATGCCAGTTCTGCCAGCTACCCGCTTGCCGCCGCCGCTATCGCCAAGGGCAAGTGCCGCGTTCTAGGCGTGGGCAGCGAATGCCGCCAGGGTGACGTGGCCTTTGTGGAAGTGCTCAAGAAGATGGGTGCTAAGATTACCATGGGCCCCGACTGGGTGGAATGCGAAGGCGCTCCGTTGCATGCCTGCGATATGAACCTGAACGACATTCCCGATGCCGCCATGACCGTTGCCGTGCTGGCCCTGTTTGCCGACGGCCCCATGACCATTAGCGGTATTGCCAGCTGGCGTGTCAAGGAAACCGACCGTATCGCCGCCATGGCTGCCGAACTTCGCAAGGTTGGCGCCCAGGTGGTAGAAACCAACGATTCCATTACCGTGACCCCGCCGGCCAAGCTCAACGAGAACGTAGCTATCGAAACTTACAACGACCACCGTATGGCCATGTGCTTTAGCCTGGTGGCCCTGGGTGGTGTGCCGGTGAAGATTATGGACCCGGCCTGCGTGAACAAGACTTATCCTAAGTACTTCGAGGATTTCAAGAAGTTGGCTAAGTAATTCGGTGTGTTTGGATTAGAAAAAGTGAATAAGATCTTTGGATTATTTCTGCTGGTTGTTTTCTCGGTAGCGGCTTTTGCCGATCCCGAGCTGCATGCGGTGCCTGCCAAGGATACTCTGTCTCTGTGGGTTATGGACGACGGTGTCAATTCAGGGTTTGCCCTGCAGAAGATTACCCGTAAGTATTCCCAGCAGACAAAGAAGCCTGTAAAGGTTCGCTTCCTGAATTGGGGCGAGGCTTTTGACGAATTGCAGCGCGTGTTTGCTATGGACTCTTCTGAGGTGGAAGCTTCTGGTGTCGAAGTCCCTGACGTTGTGCAGTTGGGCTCCAGCTGGGTTCCCTACTTTGCCGATGCTGGTATGATTTCCTCCATTGATTCCCTTCTGGATGTTGTGGACTCCACACGCTTCTATAGCGAGGCTATGAAGGCGACTCACGTTGGACGTGGCAAGGAAACTTACGCCCTGCCATGGTTCCTGGATGTGCGCGGCTTGTTCGTGAATGAACGTCTGTGGCTTTCTATGGGCTTTAACGATGAAGATGTAGAGAACTTCCCTGAATTCTATGGAACATTGCGTTCCGTGGCCAAGGCTCAGCTTAAGAATGGTTACGGTCGTCCTGTGACAGCTTTTGAATTTGGTGTACGCGAAGACTGGACTGCTCAACAGCAGATGGCTCCGATCCTGTGGAGTTTTGGTGGTGACCTGGTGGTGGAATGCGAGGTCCACGAGAACGATTCCTCTAGATTCTCTGGCTATCGCAGCGCCCTGGTGGATTCTGCTTCCCTGGTAGGTTTGCGTCATTATCTCAAGTTTGTCCGCGACCGGGAAATTTCTCCTAACGGTCTTCGCGAAAATTCCAGTCAGATTGCCGACCGCTTTGTCCGTTCCGAAATGCTCATGATTCACGGGACCTCCGAAATCATCCGCAAGATGGAATTCGGTAGTGATGTGGGTGGCCTTATGGAAAGTCCCCTGGCTAAAGATGGCATTGCTGTCATCCCTTCTCCTAAGGGACCTGCCGGTCGCTTTACCTTCGTGGGCGGAAGTCATCTGGCTCTCCCGAAGCTTCTGTCTTACAGGTCAGCCCAACGTCAGAAGGAGGCTGCGGATTTGTTCCTGTTCCTGCTCCGCGCCGACAACGTGGACCAGTATTCCCGTCAGATCGGTTTCTTGCCGGCAGACCGCAGCCTGATCCACCTGTGGGCTCAGGACTCCCGCTATTACCAGTTGATTAATGGTCTCGAAAAGGATGGCCGCAGCTTCATTAACATTCCTGAATGGCGTGAAGTTGAAGTGGTCATGAACAATATGGTGGGCCGCATTGCCAAGTCCCTGGCAGACACCAGCAGTGATGAGTCCGATGAAATTCCTCGAGTGGTTCTTGCCGCACACGAACAGATTGATAGCCTGCTCCGCCACGAAAGCGGCCTAGACCGAGATTCCTTATGGGCTTGTATCCGCCTGGCGTTGATGCAACCTGTAGAAGAACATGAAAATGAAATCCGCGAAGAACCTCAGGAAACAGAACGTCCCCTGTTTGTCGTGTTAGTTGCTGCCGCGGCTCTTGTCCTTGTTGTTGTCGTTATTGTTGTTGTCTTGCGCCGCAAGCGTTGATGCCTGTACGGTTTCCTGAATATGAAGCTTTTCTCTAGCCTTAAGAATTTTTCGATGGCCCGCAAGATGACGGCGCTCTCGATGTTCCTTTGTGTAAACGCCCTTGCCGGTTTTGACCTGGCCCCTTTCCAGTCTTATGTGGATTCTGTTGTGCCGGGTTCCCGTTTCGGTCTTTCGATCCGTTCTGTGAAATCCGGTGTGGAACTGGGTCAGATTCGCGGCTCCGAAAAGTTTACTCCGGCAAGTACATTAAAGACTTTGACTACGGCTACGGCCCTGCATTTTCTGCCTCTGGATTATGAACCCAAGACCGAGATTTCTCTGTTGGGCAGTATCCAGAAGAACAAGGGTATGGATGGCTATGACCTGAAGCCGGTTTTCGTAGGAACCGTAAATGTTCGTGGAGAAGGGGATCCAAATTTTTCGGGACGCTATTATGCGGATCCCTTTGACGCCCTGTATGCCATGGCTGATTCTATCAAGAGCCTTGGGATTGATACTATCCGCGGAAACTTGAATTTGGATACCAGTTATTACACTGGCCCCTGGAAGGCTGAGCATTGGCGCAAGAATTTTTATGATGCCTGGTACGGTGCAGAAATCGCTCCCCTGAACTTTAATGACAACTGCACCATGATCCGCTTTAAGCCCGGTGCAAAACCTGGTGATCGTGCTATTGCCGAAATCGTTCCCGATGTAGGTTATGTGGTTCTCAAGAATGAACTGCAGACGGTTAAGGGGCGTTCCAAGAGATGGACATGGGCTCTGGATCCGGTAAGACCCGAGATAGTCCTTGGCGGTACCATTGGCACTAGCATTGATTCCAATCAGCTGGTTCTTCCTGTGCGAAATCCGGTGGCTTATTTTAGGGCAGCCCTGATGCACGCCTTCAAGGAAAAGGGCCTCAGCTACGTTCCCGATAGCACGGTTACTCCCGGTATCGAGATCAAGAAATTCACCTTTAGCGCCGCTCCACTGTTGAGTATCCTTGACGAAATCAATCAGCGCAGCCAGAACTTCCACGCCGAAGCCTTGTTCCGCAATCTTGGCGCACAGATGGCTGGGGAAGGAAGCGTCGAAGGCGGCAAGGCTATGGAACGCAAGTTCCTTGCCGAAATGGGAATAGACTCTACCCACTTTGAAGTGTGGGACGGTTGCGGACTTTCTCCCAAGAACAAATTGCTGCCCTCTACAGAAACTTTGTTGCTGACAAAGATGGCTCGTCATCCCAAGGGCAGTTATTATATCAACAGTTTTGCTGGCCCTGGCGCTGGTACAGGTAGCAAGCGTCAGCTGGAAAATCCCTATCCTTGGCTTACCCGCTTCAAGACAGGATTCATTGGTGAAGCCCATGCCTTGGTGGGTTATGTGTTCCCCATGGATGGCGATACTCTGGCCCTGGCCATGTACCTGAATGATACCGGTAAGAACCCCGATGCCAAATTGAAAGATGTGTTGGATACTCTGTGGACCCGCATTGTCATGCAGACCAACGACAGTTACGCCTCCCTCATGGAAATGAAATCTTTGTGGTTGTCTGCCAGACACATCAAACCTTTCCATGAACGTCTGGATTACTTCTCCAAGGCTATGATCGGTAAGCCCTACTTGCTGGCCGCTATGGGTGAAAGCTATCTGGATACCATCGAGAATAAACCCTTGGTGAACATGGATTCCGTGAACTGTGTAACTTATCTGGAACATGCCTTGGCTATGGCAAGGGCCGCGGATGAAGATTCAATTTTCAATACCCTTCAGCGTATTCGCTACTACAAGGGCATTATTGATTTCGCTCATCGCAAACATTACATGATTGTTGACTGGGTGAATGGCAGCAAGTATGCCAGGGTTCTGCCTCTGCCTGGCGATACCATTATTCAGCGCACCATGCCCAAAAAGGAATTCTTTAAGGCGAAGGGCATTACCCGTAAGAGGGACGACGAACCCACAGACCTTCGTTACCTGCCTTATGACAAGGCTATGGTTCTGATGTCTCGTGCCTACGAGGGTCCCTTTACTGTGGTTGGAATTGCCTTTGTGGCCAAGTCCGAAAAGATCGACGTGACCCACACCGGATTCGTTGTGTTGCGTCCCGGTCAGTTGCCGCAGCTGCGCCACGCCTCTTCCTTGCAGAAGCAGGTGGTGGAAGTTCCCCTTACAGATTATCTTGAAAGTCGCCGCGGAAAGCTTCCTGGCATAGTTCTCTTCGAATTTATTCCGCAGTAGTTTCGGTTGCCTTTTCGTAGCTGGTCAGGTTGATCTCTTCGTTGGCGAAGAGGCCGCGCTGGGCCATCAGTTCTTTCTGCAGCCTCTTGGCTCCAGGGAGGAATGTGGCTACGGTAATGCCGCCCGATGCAAGAGCCCCGATAAAGGGAATTGCCTTGCTGACGGCCTGGGCGAATCCCTTCTTGGTTAGCTTAATTCCCAGCATCTTTGCAATGGGTTTTGCCATCTGGAAAATGGCAGTCTTGGTCAGCGCCTTCTTGGGGAGCTGTTCCAGGGCCTGCTTGGCCAGCTTTTGCGCCAGGGAGTGGATGGCCTGGGATGCCGACCCTGCGCCCATGACCGTTCCCACGAAAATGGTCATCATGTCGAGGGCCACGTCAGAAAGTTCGCCGCTGTCGTTGTCAACCATATTGGGGAATCCATACAGGTAAGCCAACTTCTGCGAGAGTACCAGCACATGAAAATAGTACTGTGAAAGGTCTGCGGGAATAGTGCCCAGCATGGCGATGCCGCCGGGGATTCCTGCAACAGCCGAGGCGGATGTGACGGCGATGGTGTGGTTACGGATGCATGCCGTTGCAACGCGATCGATCACGTCTTCGTTGACAATGGCGTAAGGACGTTTCGAAGGGATCATGTCCAGCTGTTCCTGGGTGCAGTAAAGCTTGAGTTCCTTGGTCAGGTACTCGTTCCTGTCGACCCTGATTCCAGGGAGACTTGCTGTTTTCTGCAAAAATCCATTCCAAATTGCGACGGCGTCGGCCATTGAATCCTCCGAGTTAATTCACTAGAGAATAATAACTATGTGAACGCACATTTTGAACGTCTAACGGTAAAATAAATGATAAGAGTGTTTTAGAACACTATAAAACACCTTTAAAAGGCGGGGGGGAGAAAAAATCCGTTAAAAATCGAAGGCCAGAATGGCCACCATCTCGTGGAGGGGGCTTTCTTCGCTGTCGTTTTTGGTGGCGCCGGATTCAAAGGCAGTCCATGCATCGGGGGCCCAACCGTAGGCATTCATGGTCAGTTCCTTGCCCATGGCAATTTCGGCGTTCTCGATTTCTTGCCATTGGATTTTGCCTGCGGGGGCCTTGTAGTACCTGAGCATGCCCAGTGCTTCCATGGATTCGGGGTAGTCATCTACCAGCTGGTAAACGCAATCCTTGTAGGATTCGCCCTTCAGACGGATCACGCGGTATAGCCTTTTGCGGCCCAGGAATTTTGTCAGGTCCGCCTGATTTACCATCACCTTGGCGCTGCCTCCGAAAAAGAAGGCCAGCTCCCGAAATACTTCGGAAGATTCGTCCATAAGGGGCGAAAGTTTCTTGATGAGGGCTGTGGCGTCGTTGATGCTCATATCACAAGGATAGAAAAAATCCGCTCGCCGGATTTGAAATGCAGCGAGCGGACTTTGATTTGGAGGAGTAGACTTGTTTTGTATTAGTAATCGCAGTGGACTCTGAAAGAACCGGATTTCAAGATGAAGGCGATTGCGGAGCCGGATGCGTTCTCGTTGGAACTTGCGTTGAAGAATCTGCTGTAGTTTACGTTTCCGTAAAGGGTGTTGGAAATCGTGCTGTAGTTCACTTCTGCGGATGTCTTGCTCGTGACCCACATGCCTTCGCTTTCTTCGTTCTGGGCCCTGAATGTTACAAAGGAACGACCAACCTTGTTGCACATGTAGGTCAGGTAGTAAGTGCCGGGGCGGGTGAAGGTATATCCGGTCATGTTGTCCAGAATATAGCCGCAAGCCACTTCCTTTACCGTATTGTCGGAGTTCTTCAGGGTCACCCTCGTCTGACCTTCGTATTCGTAGGGGGCCAGGGCACTCATGCCGTCGGCAGAGGTGGATTCCACACCATCCCAGGTATAGCTGGTAATGGGGGCGTAGGACTGGCAACCGCTCAGTTTCCAGGCGCGATGGGTATCGGTGGTGTTTTCGGTATCTTCGGTACAGGCACAGTTTCTGATCTGGGATGCCTTTACCTCTACATAACCGCCGCATCTTTCGTAACCATTTCCGTTGATGGAAAGCTTGGAGTAGAACGTTCCGATGGTGTCGTAGAACACGTTGGCGGTTACAATACCGTCGTTGCCGGTAGCATCATAAGAGGCCATGGTGGCACCGGGGAACTTCCATTCGTAAACGGAATTGAGAATGTCTACGATAGAGGAAGTTTCGTTGGCGTCGAACTGGAACTTGACGGAATCTCCATGGTATATAGTTGTCATACAACCAACGCATCCAGGATAGTATGCTCCGCAGTATCCGCTTACGACTCCCGGTTCCACGCTGTAGCTGTAGGCGGGCTGGGGGTTCACCGTCACTTGGGCAGCGCTACTGGTGGGAGCCTTGGAACTGGAGGAAACATATACGATGACCGGTTCGTAGGTGATGCTGGTCTGGGTTCCGTTGGTGTAGTTGTTATAGATGGTGGCTTTGATCGTGCTGGTATCGGTACCGCAAACAACGGTAAGGGTGGAGTCCGAGGAATTCAGGATGCGACACCCAACGCCATCCGTTCCGTTGACTCCATCTTGGCCATCCCTGCCATCCTTACCGTCTTTGCCGTCGGCACCGTTTGTGCCGTCCTTCCCATTTACACCATCTTTACCGTCGGCGCCGTCTTTACCGTCAACGCCATCCTTGCCATCTACGCCGTCGCGGCCGTTCAGACCGTCTTTACCGTCAACGCCATCCTTGCCGTCAACACCGTCACGGCCGTCTTTACCGTCGACGCCATCCTTGCCATCTACGCCATTTGCGCCATCAAGGCCGTCGCGACCATTGTAGACCGCCACCACGGAGGTGTCGCAAATGACGTAGATGCCGGAGCCATCGGGAATAGGAGTGGTCTGGCAGGAGGTGCCGTCCTTACCGGCTTTGCCGTCTGCCCCATCTTTACCATCCTTCCCGTTCAGGATTACTCCGGACTTGTTGCCGCAAGTCACTGTGTAGCCGAGGTTGCTCTCGAGCTCCATCAGGTCGCAGCCCGCCAACTCCTGATTGCCGGTATTTGTTCCAGACGTATTCACCTGGCTGTTAGTCAACACTCCGACTAGGGTTCCATTGCAAATGACATGGATGCCGCTAGACACACTAACCATGGAACAGGTGGGAACGCTCTGGACATTGGTTGCGGTCGAGCCGGAGACTGTGCCCGATGCCGTAACGTTTGCCGTAATCTCGCCGTTGGCGTTAACTGCCTGTTCTGCGTTGATCAAGTCTTCGTTAGAACAGGCTGCAAGGAGCATGGCCGAAGGCAATGCTGCCATCAGCACTTTTCGTGATGTTAAAATTGGGAAAATCATGAAAGGCTCCTTGTCAAAAGTATGCTATGTAATATATGCTGACATAAAGCCCTTTATAATGGAAAAGTCCCAAAGCCCTATTCTCAAGTGGAACAGTAGCTGTAAAAAATGAAAGGTTTACTTGACACCGCTCACACTCAAAACGATAATGCTTTTGAGGTGCGTGTATGTCTGAAAACTTTCGCCGGTTTAAGTTCGGGTCAAAGAATCTCTATGGCGTCTGGAGACTTTTGAGGGGCGTGGGTATCGTACAAGGCTGTCTACCTGGAGAAGACATAATGAGCGTCGGTTTCTACAGCGAGGTTGTAGGACATCATACGAAGCGAAACATTGAACGCCTCGTAAGTCAACTGGTTGATTTTCGTCTAGGTATGGCGCACCTGTACAATATTCAACAAGAAATCAAGGGCGATTGGAATGGCTTTATGGAGTATCGCTTTTCGGAAAAGTGGAAGCGCAAGCGAACTGCAAGCTATGGGGACCTTCTCAAGGTCGTTGCCCCCCATGAACGAGGTCAGCGGTTTGTACGAGATTTTCCGGAATATGAACGCATCTCGTTTCTAGAATTTAACGATTCCTTTTTATCTCCGAGAATCCAGTCTTCTGATTATTGGGCGGAACATAAGGCGGGGCGAATTGACGGTTATACTTTGGGTGATTCAGAAACCTTTTCTGCCTATGGTATTTTCCATCGCTTGATGGAGACGGCTGCGTACCTGCCTAATTGCCCTATGGCAAAAATCTTGTACCCTAGGACCTATAGTTTCCTGTGTGGTCAGGAAACCAAGTCGACCAGTCGGTTTAGACTCAAGTTTGTAGCGACTTGTAACGACACCACTCCGCGGGGCCTGCTAAAAATGGCCCGTCATTTTGTGGAACACTACTATGCAGATACTGGAGATTCCCGCATAAAAGTTGAACATGATTTAGATACGGTACAAGTGTCTGATGTCTGTTTCTATTCCTGTGATCCATATGAAGGAAAGCCTGCAGATGAAAATGACTTTTGGGGTGACTTTGTCAATTATTTTGAGTGGGATTACGATGCCGACGGTAATATTACCTTTGTTGAATTCGTCTGCTCTGTTGAAAGTCGTGGTTACCTGGTAGGCGGAACCGAACTTTCCAATGATTTAAGTCGATATAAAGGTGGGGTATATATGGACTTTTCGAGGGCGGATTTTTTTCAGTTTTTTCGCGACCTGTTTGAACATCCTCTTGAACTTTGTGTGAGTGACTGTTTCCTGATGACCGTTCCGACCCTAGAGGAATATAGGGATTTCAAGTACAAGCAGTACTTTGGTGACGTATGGTGTCTTGAAAATATGCTGAGATGTTTCTGTGATTTTGGGACAATAAATGAGTGGAATCTGCTTTCGCCCTTGCTTAAGATCATGCAGGCCGGTGCGCCTAAAAATTGCCACTTGAAAATTGATTATCGGGGATGGCATAGCCCCGGTGTTTTGAGTTCTCCTGGGGATTATGAGACGTTCTTTGAAACAGTGGATTCCTGGATCCATATTTTGCAATCTCTTTTGGATAATTGGGATCTTGTTCGCTCCCGCAAGGAACTTGCGAAAAAAATCACAGATGTGGTATCGCTAGATCCCTTGTTGTATACGGATTCCGACGTCGAAGAGGTTGTAATATACGCTAACGGTCTGATTGAATAAAAAGTTTTTATCTTTTTTTGCAATCATCGTTATTGCGTATTATTATGAGTGCTCGTATAAAGTTTACTGTTCTCTTTTTGCTTTGCCTGGTGGTAAATTCCTTTGCAACCTATGTGGCTGTTCTGGAGACAATGTCTAGTACGGGTGCTCTTGGCCTGTCCGAAAGAATGTACCTGACCGATAAGCTCCGCGAAATTGCCAGTCGTACCTTGCCTGCCTATATGGATTACACCATCATGACTCGCGAGAACATCAACGCCATGCTGCCTCCGGGTAAGACGATTGAGGAATGTGAAGGTTCGTGCCTGGCTGAAACTGGCCGAAATATTGCCGCTGACTTTATTGCCCAGGGGCGTATCGGAATGTTCGGTCAGCAGTTGACCTTGACTGTGGAACTCTACGAAACCGCATCCAATAAACTGGTGGGGAGCTTTACCGCCCGTAAGCCCGATGCGGAGGGCCTCATCGAAGATATCGAAGAAAAGGCCCCAGAACTTTTTGAACTGGTGAAGGGCGGACCCGCAGGTGTGCCGGCTTCCAAAGCCGACGATTTTCGTAGCTATGTGGTGGATGTGCAAACGGATCCGGTTGGTGCCTTGCTCAGTGTAGATGGAAAGCCTCAGGGGTCCTGTAAGAATACTCCCTGTAACGTGTATTTGACTCCCGGACGTCATCGATTCCTTTTTGTTAGTGAAAATTATAAGGATCTGGATACGGTCGTCGATGTAAGGCAGGATAATCAGAAATTGTGGGCTTCTATGGAGGCTAACTTCGGCACGATTACGGTGGCTCCTGTGTTTACGGATAATTACGAGGCTGCAGGCCATTTACGGGTGACTGTAAATGGCAAGACTCAGAGCGGCTCCAAGTTTAGATTGGCTCCCGGCAATTACAAGATTGCAGTTTCTCATCGCTGTTACGAAACGCGTGAATCTACGGTGAACGTGTCTAACGGAAGTAAGCTGAAGTTTAGCAAGGCTCTAGATGTGGCCATGGCTGGTATTACTATCGAGTCTGCTGAAAATGGAAATTGGGATGATCCGGAGCCTGTGTACGTGAATGGGGTTCAAGTGGGTGTAACTCCTTATACGGGGCAGGTTCCCGTTTGCGCCAAGATCCAGATGGGCGTACGCAAGGAGACCATGGTTACTGAC
The DNA here is from genome assembly GCF_002210365.1 of Fibrobacter sp. UWH1. Classification (NCBI taxonomy): domain Bacteria; kingdom Pseudomonadati; phylum Fibrobacterota; class Fibrobacteria; order Fibrobacterales; family Fibrobacteraceae; genus Fibrobacter; species Fibrobacter sp. UWH1. Next base: position 62,390 of record NZ_MWQG01000003.1, on the reverse strand, counting down.
CTTAAACCGGGCCAGAAGAACCGCTATGTGTACAAACCCTCAAAATACTCGTCTGTTTACGGAAAAGAAGACTACCAGGCTTCTCACCTGGACGCACCGGTAAAGGCTTCGACCTTTGATGGATCGGGTATGCCCAAGGATACAATCGGTCGTGAAACCAAGTTGTTCTTTAACGTTTCTTTTGGTGGATTGCTTTATACAAGCAACGGAGAGGAGCGTTCTGACACGGATTTTAAATTTGGCTTAGGTTTTGAATATGACCTGGCCACCAGCCGCCGCTTTGTTTTTGGCCTCGGATTAGGCATGTCTTTTGAAACGCAGAATATTCAATACGATATCTACAATAGCAACAGCTCCTATTATGGCGACTACTATTATTATAGCGACTATGTTAGCTATAGTGATGATGTGCAACTGATAAACATTGATGCCTTCTGTGTGCTGGGCGTGGGTTGGGCAGGTTTTAAATTCTTTGCGAGGGCCGGCTTAAGCTTTAATGTAAGTATGGAATATGGAGGCATGTTGGATCTAGAGTCAGTCCCTGCGGTGGGCATGTTTGAATTGGGTTTCAGGTTTGCAAGGAACCATGAATTCTATGTGGGTGTTAGTGGAGGTGTGCTTGAAGACACTGCCCAGAACCTTACTTCCGACAACAGCATATTTTTTGGCTACCGTTACGCTCCTACCGTGGGTAGAAAGGCCTTTTAGGCCGCAATCCATCCTTGGCTGAATTTGACAAAATGGTCCCGTGTACACGATATAATGGTGTATGCGGGATCTTTTTCACATTAATGATTATATCAGGTTGAATTCGTCTGACTTTAAGGGGGAAATTAAAAGGAGACGGATCAGTTTCAACATGCCCACTCGAAATGTGCGTTACTGGATGAATCGGGCCAAGACGCCTGAGGGCTTCCGTTTCCGTCGTCTTCTAGAAGGGGAATCCTTGCTGGTTGTGGACAACAAACTCATGGTGGAACTGCCTGAATCGCTGGCTCGCGAAGAAATTGTGGCCCAGATGGTGCAATCGATTTTTGGCGAGGGTTGTACCTTGCCGATTCCCAAGACTGTGGCAGGGAACATCAAGGTTTCGCTGAAAGTGGATTCTTCCAGCGTAAAGTGGGTGTTTAGCGGCCGCGTGGTGACCGTGACTTTTGATTCCTCGGTTTCGCTAAATCAGGCTGTTTCCAGATTGAACTCCGATGAACTTGATCGCGGCCTTAAGATTAGTTCCAATGAATTATTCGAGGCGGGATCGTCTTCGCGGGTGCTGTACGAGGTGATTGTAAATCCGGATGGGATTGAATGTATTTGTACCAAATCCGGTTATTACATCATCACTAAGTCTACCGATGAAGCGATACTTCGTCGCAAGTTCTTTCTGATGTATGGTAGAAGGTGTTTTGGTTCCATGGAGGTACTCTACAATTATGCACAGTACTTTAAGTACGGCAAATCCACCACGGATCAAAGGGATGTTTTTGAAGGCCTGAAAAGACGCCAGACTGTGGGTTGGCTACAGAACAAAAATTACTATGAGGTAAAACAGCGGGTAAAGAGTGACCAGACATTGGGCGATATGTGCAGGTATGTCAAGTCCCTTGATGGAGCGCTAGCACAGTGCCAGAAAGCTTTTGATTCGGGAGAATGCTATGGATCCGAAATGCGCTTTGCCACAACCCATGGCTATGTTGAAATTTCCTTAGAAAATAATCCTGATTTAAATGATCGGGATTACTTGCACGAAGGTCTAGAAACATTGCGCAAACGGGTTTCCCTGATGTTGAAATTTCTTGAAGAGGATCTGGCTCCCTCTGTACCGAATGCAACACTTCTAGAGAATGCACTGCTGAATTACGCCTTTACGAAGGTGTGCGCCGATCCCTTCCTGTATACAGATTTCTCTGGGGATTATCAGGTGGATTACCATGAGTTTGCAGAAGGATTGATTTAGGGGTGATTATGAGGTTGTTCTGTGTTGTGATGCTCTGTGCCGTATGGGTCTGGGCGGAGGGGGCTGAAACCGTACGCGGGGTGGAATTCTCCGACTTGCTCAAGGAAATCGCCCTCCCTAAAAGTTGCCGCTGCACCGTACACGACGAACGCTTTTTGGCGGAGCCCGGCACCTTCGTGGACTGGGAAACCGACGGTGTGTCCGAGGTGCCTTCGAGCAGTATCGTTTCGGGGCTTGGAGGCCTTGGTCGCATAGGCTCGCTTTACATCCGCTTTGACGGAAAGTCCATGACCAAGGTATTGCACAAGGTGGTGGAAGAAGTCCCCTGGGGGATCTCCTGGTCGGGAACTTTTCACCTTGTATACGGAATCTGCCTGTCTGCGGCAGTATCTTCTAGGGATTACGTCAGCATCGTGAATTACATCGAAAAGAAAAAGTGGGGCAAGGTCATCAAGATTCCCGAAGTCTCGGGAGAAGAGTGCAACTCCACCTGGGTCGAGATCAGGATCCCCGGTTATAGGACCATGTGGATGAACGACCTTGAGGATTTTGGGAATAGTTGCGGGTCGGTACATCTAACCTTTGTATTCGAAAAGCCGGATGAGAGTCGCGCCTGCCGCCTGTTCGAGGGGTGATTTTCGTCTAGGGGTGTTGTAAAACTTTACAATCCTTTTTTCGCTAAAACCCTAAACACGTCCTTTTTTTGGGGTTATCATTAAGGGCATGAAAAAGAAATTGACCTCTCTCTCTCTTGGCCTGTTGCTGGGTGCCTCTGCAGCCTTTGCTGCAGAAACGATTTACACTGCTCCGTCTTTCTTCGATGAAAACGGTGGCTACTTCGGTCCCGACTGCGACCAGACCAACTATTCTGGCGCATACTACACCGGCGACTACACCAGCCCCTTCAAGACTTTCTTGGGCAAGACCGATGCTGAAATCCAGGAAAAAATGGATCAGCTTTGGAACCATTACTTCAAGGGCGACAACAACTCCAAGGTCTACTACGATAACGGCAACGAAGCCTACATCAAGGATATCAACAATAACGACGTCCGTTCCGAAGGCATGTCCTACGGTATGATGATCGCCGTTCAGACCAACCACAAGGAAGAATTCGACAAGCTCTGGAACTGGGCCAAGAATCACATGTGGCACAAGTCTGGCGACTGGGATGGCTACTTTGCATGGAAGCGTGGCGACAACGGCCAGGGCGGCGACGACAACTGCGCACCCGATGGCGAAATGTACTTCATGATGTCCTTGCTCTTCGCTGCAAACCGCTGGGGCGATAGCCAGTACATGGACGACGCCCAGTACATCTTGGACAAGATGTGGAGCAACTATAACCATCAGCTGTTCAACACCTCTTCCTACATCATTACCTTCCAGCCCACTAACGGTAACAATACCTGGTCCGACCCGTCTTACGACCTGCCGGCCTACGTAGACCTTTTCGCTCGCTGGTCCAAGACTCATACCGACAAGTGGACTGCCGCTACTAAGGCAACCCGCGATCACCTTTACAAGTCCTCCAACACCTCCTCCGGCTTGTTCTCTGACTACAATAACTTCGATGGTACTCCCCACGCCGTTAGCTTCAATAACGACGCTACCAGGTATATGTACGACGCCATGCGTTGCGCTATGAACTTCGGTATGGACTACTACCTGTTCGGTTCCGACGCAAAGCGCGAAGAAGAAATGGCAAAGCGCATTATCGACTTCTTCGAAAAGGACGGTTACCAGCACGCCCGTTTCAACTGGGATGGTTCCAATCCCTCTGAATCCTACACCCTGGGCGAAACCGGTGCCAACGCTGTTGCCGCCATGGCATTGGCCAACAATCCGTCTTACGAAAAGGCTATCAAGACCAACCTGGAAAAGGCTTGGAACGCAAGCTTGATGACCGGTCAGTACCGCTACTACGATGGTCTGGTTCACTACCTCTCCATGCTCCACCTGTCTGGCACTTTCAAGATTTGGAAGCCCAAGCCCACCGTGGAAAAGAAGACTGTTGAAGGTACCGAATACAATGGCGTTACCTATGACAAGGAAACCACCATCAACGCATTTGAAGGCTGCAAGCTTTACGAAGTCACCATTACCGGCAAGCAGAGCGCTCCTGTCGTCGACGCTGCCATTGCGATTACTTCTGTCAAGGCTATGAACGCCGCCCGCGTATGGTCTACCAATAGCGCCATCGTTATCGAAAACGTTGCCGCAGGCACCAACTTCTCCGTGACCGACATGAACGGCCGAGTCATGATGAAGTCCAAGGTCAGCTCCGCTTCCCATGAAATTCCCATGAGCAACAAGGGTGCTTTCCTGGTGATGGTCGGTAACAAGACCTTCAAGGTAATCAAGTAAGTGTAGATCCGCCGACGCCCGCGCATCGGTACGACATTTGCATGGCCTCCCTTTTACGGGGAGGCTTTTTTCATTCTATATTTGGATCATCTGGTTTGTGTCTTATGAGTGATATGGTAAAGACCGGGATCCTGGCTGTTGAGGACCCTTATTACATTGAGAAGAATATTGTTCCTATGAACGACAGGGGCATTTTGCGCCCGCTGCCATTGACTGAAGATGATGCTCCGTTCCTCAAACCTTTTGTAAAAAAAGAACGCTTTGACAGGTACGTTTCTTTTTTGTTTGACTGCGGAAATGTGAGCGGCAGACTTGTTTTAGAAAAGAGGGACTATAGTCACCTGCTTACTGCATTTTCTGTAAAGTTCTTCCCCAGAGATGAACAATATACCGATGATGATTTGTACAGGACCTGCAATTTGCTTTCTCAAAAATTGCATGCCTATGTGCAGGTCAAACTTTCTACCAAGAAGTTGCTCAGCTTTACCAAGGGTGTGGAATTGAAGTCCAAGACTCCGAAAAAGCAGGATTTTACGTTCCACAAGTTATATGAACACGCTGCCAGATCTGCTGAAGAACCTCTACAGAAATTTGTGGATGGACAGTTCGATTATTGGCTCGCCTGCGCCGAAAACGAGGCGGCAGAGACCGCTGCTGTATTTGACGTGTAATTGAGATTTCTAAAGTCTGTCGTTCGTTATCTGAATAGAACTTTTGCATAAAAGTATTTGACAAGTCAGCATCAAGATCCGATAACTGTTATGAAGATGTAACAGAGAAAAGGAGCCGAGATGCTGTTTAACTTTAAAATGCCTGTGCTGTTCATCTACTATTTTGGTATGGCCTGTTTTGGGTACGAAGGTGTTTTGGTTCTGTTGCGTTATAAGTTGTTTTTCTTTGGAATTCTTCCTTTTCGTCTGAACTTGACTAGTGACTATTCAGTGTTGCTTATTACGTCCTTGAGTTTCTTGGTCTTGCATTTTATTTTTTTTGTTCGAAAATTGAAAAAACGTGAGTGATGTGCGTTTTTACGTGATTTTTATCATGCGATTTTTCCTGAGACAATATTTTATTCTTGTAGGCCTTTGAATAAAAGAATCTCTATCTAAATTTTGTTCGCATTTTCACAATGCGTAGGGTTACAAAGAGGAAAACGATGAAAAAACTTACTGCCGTTCTGGCTGTAGGTGTAGTTGCCGCTGGTGCCTACGCTTCTGCAGAAAATACAGTCACCCTTAAGCGAGATGTTCTCGGTCGTGCCATTGGCGCAGATCAGAAGCAGCCCGTCCTTCTCAAGAACGCTACCGTTCAGAAGACTGCCGAACCCCTGGCAGCAACTTCTACAAGCAAAGTATACTCTTCCATGAAGGATGTGTACAAGGACAATCCGTTCAACGATGATAGCGACAATATCGAAACCGTCTATGGCGCATTTGTTTCTAAGGGTATGCTTGCTCGTCCGGGTTATAGCGAACAGTATTACCTGTACGATAAGGGTAATGCCGTGAGCAAGAAGTCTTACGAATCTGACGTAAATTCCATCGAACAGCGTTACCGTTCTTACTATCGTAATTACGTGGCTCCCAAGGTTGCTATTCCTAGCTCCTTTACCCTGTATCCTCCTGCTCCGACCTATAGTGTTCGTGCCTCTAATACTGCTCCGTACGGCAGCGAGTATTATGGTTACCATTATGGTTATTACCTTAATATTGAACATGCTCACGCAAATACCGGTGTCGGACTATACGCTCACAATAATGCCGCCTATGGTTATAATGCAAATGTTTTTGCTTTTGACAAGGGCAATACTTATAGCGGTCTTCAGAATAAGATGAATGGTTATACTTGCTCTAAATCCTCTTCTCACGATGCTGAAACTAGGATTAGGACCACTCGTCGTGCCGGAACGGTTTCTCATGTCGCTCCCGAAGCACTTGTCTACGTTTATGATGAAGGTTGCTACGAAGATCAGAAGAGATTTGCAGTTCTTCCCGAAAATCCAGAAAACAAGAATCTTGCTGTTGGTCTTATGAATGCATCTGCTTATAAGAATAACACTGGAAATCTTAATATCTATGGTGAAGAGTCCGCTATTCTGGATGACTACATCTACTACAACCGTGTGGTAGGCGTTGCTCCGATGGAAATGGCAAATAATAATGCTGCCGCCTTGAATGCGATTACGGTTGGTGCAATCAAACCTATGCAAAAAAAGGTGTTTTACCCATCGATTTCCAATCCGACGTTCTCTGCTTCGGGTACCAATTTTATCAAGCCTGAAATTTCTGGTTACGGATATTTGTACATAGATCAAGACAAGACCTATGATATTTATTCGGGCAATACTAATCTTAGCGTTGGTGATCCGTATGTTCCGACTGCTTATGGATCTGAAGTTGCTGCTGCTTATACCGCAGGCCTGGTTTCTGACTTGATTTCCTTGAATTCCTTCTATAGGTGGCATCCGGAAGTGGTTAAGGCTCTGTTGCTGACTACTGCCACTGACGCTTCCGACGCTGATATAATTAAGTATGCCTACGAAAAGGATTGTCGTGTTTCCGACCATGCTGGTGACATTGGCATGGGTCTCCCCCAGTTCGATGAAATGATTACCAACAACCGTTCCCGTTACTGGATGGGTAAGAACTCCAGCCACTTCAGCAACTCCAACACTATCGAATTTACCGAATCTGGTATCACTAAGGGCAGACGTTATCGTATTGCTATCGCCTGGCTCATGCGCGGTGATAACATGATCAGCAGGAACACTGTTCATCAGGATATTGACCTCAAGGTCATTACCAAGGATGAAATGGGTAATCGTGTGGAATATAAAAGCGAATCTAGCATGAATGGCTATGAAATGGTTGACTTCGAGGCTAAGTCTTCCGATGACATCCAGATCGTCATTAAGCGTTACCGCAACGACGGTGGCCGCGTGCTTCTCGGTTATAACCTCCATGAATCCTGGTAATTTGGCTTTACTCCTTAGCTAAAAAAGAAAAATCGTTCGACTTTCGGGTTGAACGATTTTTTTGCTTACAAATGTGCTATATTCCTGTTCGATATCTTTTGGGTAGTCGTTAAATAGGAGGATTTCCCATGAAGTTTGTGAAGTCTGCAGCGATTGCTGCATGCGGCCTTGCCATGTTTGGTTTGGCTGGTGTTTTTACAGGATGCTCTGATTCCGATTCCAGTTCCGACGCAGTTGCCGCTGGCTCTAGCGACGTGCAGAGCTTTGATGTTGCTAGCTGTAACTCTGACATTGATGCGGGTTCGGTCTATGCACTGGAACAAAACAAGGAAGGCCTGGTTGAATATTTCAAGGCTCTGAGCGATGGTGATTTGCAGGGGGCCCAGCAGAAGGGTGCCTCTGTCAAGAGTTCCTACGGCAACATTCTTGCAGGCAATCCTGCAAACTGTGAAGCCCAGGTGGGTTACGCCCTTGCCTCTATCGCCAACATTGTCAATAACGATGGCTTGAAGGCCTTGATCGATACCTTGAGGGGCAATGGTACCATCGAGACTGGCGACAATTATAGCCTCTACAAGATTTCTAGTGAACAGACTGCTCAGGTGGTGGTGGGTTCCCGCGCCCTGGCTAAGGAAGCCTCTGGCAAGTCCGTAATCGTGCGCGTGCAGGATGCCATCGGCGAAAACCTGCTGCCTGTAACGGATACCGCCATTACCTACCTGACCAACGTGGTTCGCAATGGTAACGTGACGATTCAGTATAACGGTGGCAGCCGCCCCGTGGAACTTGACAATGGTGAATTCGCCCCGGCCCTCGGCGCCCTCTACTTGATGCGAGCCTTGTTGGTTGGCGTGGCCAGTGTCAATGTGGACATTACCGAAAACGGATCCTTCCGTTGGATTGAGACCCTGGATTCCATGGACATCTCCAACTACAAGACCAATCCCGGTGTCAAGAAGTTGCTGAGCCTTATGGATGCAGACAACAGCTTTGGAACCATCAAGGATAACTGGGCCGAAGCCTATGGAGCGATCCCCAATATGCTGGATAGCGCCATTACCTATGTGCAGCTTGGCTTGCAGTATGGCATTAACGAAGCCGCCAACGGTCTTGCCACCCAGATGAATGATGTCTATGTGGTGGGCAATGACGAAGATGCCGATGTCAGCGTGTCTGACTTGCAGATGGTTATTGATTCCTTAAACTTCTTCAAGAATGCTCTCCATGGCGACATGGAATTCAAACTGGGCGAACGCAGCATTGTCGTGAACCTGGGCAAGTTCTTCAAGATTACCAACTTCAAGAAGTATCTGCCTTACTACAAGATTGTGGATCCGGCTGACTGGTACAAGGATCTTCCTGGCAGCTTCTGGGAAGAAGGCTTGGATGGAAATTCCTTTGGTGCCTCTGAATTGGAATTTATGGCTGAAAACAATGTTGCCTCTACTTCTGGCCCGATCGATAATCGTTCCGCTTATATTGTGGACAAGAAATATTACTTTGACGATGAAGCTGCCGATGGCCTTATGGTTATGGTCTATGGCTATTTAGGGTCTTACACCTATGCTGATGCCGCCTATGATGTGGTGGCAAACGGCTGCGACGTAACCCTCAGCCTGATGGATTACTACGTGCCCTCTTACTACGAGATGAAGGACAGCCTGATCCTGAAAAAGTACGCATATACCATCAGTCCGGAATTCTGCAAGGTGGAAGACGGCGTGGTCAAGTTCTTGAAGACTCGTGGAAGTACGCGGCCCAATATGTTCTACTTTACCGATGCCAAGGGAAACAAGACTGCTTCTGTGATTGAACTGGACAATTTCGAATCCGTAGAAGAACTGAAGCAGGTAATCATCTTCCCCGATGTAACTTTTGGCGGTGTGTTCCCCAAGATGACCACGGATGAATTGTGGGACTGGGTCGGAGCATTCATGGAAGACGATGATTACGACGATGATGATTACTACTATGACTATTATCAGAGCGGCTATGATGAATCCTACGGTTACGACTACGATTACGACTATTAATCGTGAGTAAGGTTCTCGCCATTTGCCTAATGGCCGTAAGCCTCGCCTGCAGTGCAGAAATTGCCTGCAGCGGGCTTTTTTTGTCTAACCGGGATTCGGTACATGTTGGATCCCATACCTTTTTTGGCGGCATTGACTATCTTCAGCTGGAATTTCAGTGGATAGAAGGTTGGGATTTGGATGTCAGGTGGAATACCGCAAACTTTATGGCCGGGTTCCAGAGCGAGTTCGACCATGTGCTGCTGGGTGCCAGTTTCAAGGGGATTTCCCTTGGGGTGGGCCGTATGGTCTGGACCCCGGAAGAGGGGACGGGACTGCCTGTAATTGATGCGGGCTGGGAATCGTCCCTGTTGCAGAAGGACGCATGGGCCGAAGTCGAATTCGGCGGATATCGTCTGAGAGGTTCCCTGGGGAACGTCAGCAGCAGTCCGGTAAACCGCGACGAAGAATACTACATCAGGGATTCCCTTGGCGTCTGGATTCTGGGCGCTGGGTTCGGCCTCGATCGGCTCGGTGCGGAGTTGAACTACACTTACGTCACCGCAGATTTGTTCATGCAGGGAATTCGCTCCCAGGACGGTAATCGCAAAAGGTTCCTGTATTTGCCATTCTCGGGTTCATTCCATCTGATTGATTTCGGGATTGACATAGGCCCCGTAAATGTTTCCGCCGCTGCCGCCCGCATGGAATTACATCTGACCAACTCGGGCAGCCGCTTCTACGAATCTCTGGCCCCTAACCGCGCCCTGCCCAATTCCGTACTGCAGGTGCTTTCGTTCAGCTTCTTGCAGAAGAATTTCAGAGAAACCGCTGACATGGAAATCTCTGCCGTCATGGTGGGTGCCGCTTACCGCAAACCTTTCGGGCTCGGTTCCGCAGGAGGTACCCGCAGCCTTGCGCTGGAGCCTGTCGTTTCGGCGGATTTCTTTTACGCCGACGGTTCTATCGATGGCAAGCAAGTTGAAGAGACGACGGTACTTTTTGCTACAGCCTCCAAAGAAACGGCGTTCGGTCGCGAGGCCAGCTGTTTTGGAACTTTTGTCGGATTGGGCCTGAATCTTAAATGGTGGCGTCTGGCTCTTTCGCTACACGCTCGTCAGATTGTGCCCCTCTACATTGACGTGCAGAAGACCGCAGATGGCATGAACTCAGTAGAAGGCGGAGAAATTTCAGATCCTTCCGCAGGAGGAACTTCCGGCGGACCGTCCATTATCTCTGATGACAGCCGTGCCATTGCCCGCTTCGGAAACGGAATGTTCGTGACGGTGTCCCTTACATTCTCTATCTGATTGCCATAGCGGTTTCTGAATGCAGAACTTCGCCAACCATCAGTCTGAAATTGAATGGTGAATTGTCACCACTAGCCAGAAAATTAGCGGCCTTTTTCGTAAACGACGAAAGCGAAGTGCTTGCTGTCGGGAGCCCAGGAATTCACGTTGATGGTTCCCTGCCCGCCAAAGAGTTTCAGGATAGTCTTGGGAGTGTCTAGGGTTCCGTTCTCGGATTTGTTGGCGCTCATCAGTCGCAGTTCCACCATCTTGTTAGGCACGTGTTCGCCGGGGCGAACATCAGTCTCGTGGTAGGCCACCATGACGATCTTCTGCAGATCTGGCGAGATGTGGGGGAACCATGTATTCCGATGTTCATCGAAAGTTAGCTGTTCCTGTTCCGAGCCATCCACCTTCATACGCCAGGCTTGCATGCGGCCAGTGCGCACGGAATTGAAGTAGATGTATTCGCCCTTGCAATCGTATTCGGGACCGTCGTTAAGGCCTCGGGCGGTTGTGAGCTGGGTTTCGTTTCCGCCTTCGGCAGGAATGGTGTAAATGTCGTATTCGCCGTTTCGTTCGGCACAGTAGGCCAGGTGCTTTCCGTCGGGGGAGATGCCGTGGAGGTAGCTGGGGGCCAGGGGAGTCACCAACTGCGGCATACGTCCGTCAAAGAAAATCTTGTAGATACGGGAAAGTCCGTCTTCCTTGGTGTGGTGGCTGACATAGAGGCCGCTACCATCGGGATCCAGTACATGATCGTTGTTGCAGTTGTTTACGTAGTGGCTGGGAACTTCTTCGATTTTGCCGGCGGCGAGGTTGCCGTCGCTATCGCGGATCAAGTCCATCTTGTAGATTCGTCCGTTGCTGTTGTAAGTCAGGTAAGTTCCGTCGGCACTCCAGTTGGGGGCCTCGATGACAAAGTCGAATCTTTTCAGCGAGGTGATGCGGCTGGTTTCAATGTCGAATACCTGCAGTATGGACTTGTCGCCATTGCGGTTCCAGGTGTCGCCCGGCGAAATTTCAAAGGGGTAGCTGACACCGAATCGTTCCCGCAGGGAATCCATCAGCTCCATCATTTCCATGGTCTTGTTCAGGGGCATTTCCGCGCATTCTCCCGCTTCGATGTCCTGAACAAGCAAACCTGCGTTTGTGTCATCCTGAGCAAGCGAAGCGCGTCGAAGGATCTGGCTGCATGCGAGGACTTCATATTCATAGCAATTGCAGAGGCATTCCGGTTTCACGCTTTCTACCAAGGCTCCGGTGGCGTCATAAACCTGCAACTCTTCCATGTTGTTCAGGTTCACCACGCGGATACGGCCCTGGGTTCCGTAGATGGTTCCTTCGTTATGCCACGGTTCCGTAATGGATGTTTTCAGGTAGGCCTTCTTGCCGCTTCTGTAGGTAATGTTGATCCAGTCGGTGGCATCCACACCGGTGTCTGTCTTGATACAGCGGGCATCCAGATTAGCGATGGGTCCGCCCAGGAACAGGTCGGCGAAGGTCAGGCTGTAAATACCCAGGTCCAGCAATGCGCCGCCTGCAAGGGCGGGGTTCACCAGGCGTTCCACATGAGTTAGGGGCTGCGAGAAATCGGCCTCGACGCTTTGCACTTCACCGATGCGTCCTGCGGCAATCCACTGACGCACTGTCTGCACGGCTGGCAGGAATCGGGTCCACATGGCTTCGCAAAGGAAAACGCCCTTGTCGCGTGCCAGGGCGATGATTTCGGTGGCCTGCTTGGCGTTGGCACAGAATGCCTTTTCTATCAGCAGGTTCTTGCCGGCGTTGATGCACAGCTTGGCCTGTTCATAATGGTGGGAGTGGGGCGTGGCGATGTAGATCAGGTCCACATCCTTGTCATTGACCAGTTCCTGATAGCTTCCATAAAATTTGTGGGCCCCGTGCTGGGAGGCGAAGGCCTGGGCCTTTTCCTTGTCCCTGGCGGCTACGGCGTAAAGTTCTACGCCCATGCCCTTGTTTTCTAAAGTCTTTACGGCCTTTGCCATCAAATCGGCGATATAGCCGCACCCAAGAATCCCAAATTTCATGTTTTCCATGTACAGAAATATACTTCGGCCCGGGGGCGGTCGGGTGGGTGGCGGTAGCAAAAACTGTTTACTTCTGTAAAAAGGGCTGTAGACAAAAAAAATCGCCTTTTTTCTAAAAAATTACAACTGACCGGCCCGATTTTTATGTAGTTTATTCGTTATGAACTGGCTTAGGCAAAATATCTTGATGCTTTTGGTAAACGCGATTTTTGCGTTGTTCCTGAGCATTAATGTCGGTGCCTATGTTTCAGATAAAGATGTGGGGACGTCACAGGAAGTACTGCAAACCGGTATGGTCCATCAAGACGGAGCCGCTGCAATCCTTGATGCACAGGATGACACTCGAGGATTGCTTCCCCGCACTTCGATCAGGGGTGAACTTCTCAAGAGGCTAAGCTCCCGCAAACTTCAGGGTGGCCTTGGCAGCCGAGCCCTGCTCAAGATTGCTGGCCCCTGGAGCGATTTGCTGCATGGTGCAGTTACGTCGGATGCAATCCATTTGCAGCAGGGGATTCCTCCTACCCGAACCTCTAACGTTTCTAAGGATTACTTTGTGTACACCTTAGAACGTATGCTCTGTTAATCTTTCTTTCTCAAAAAAAATTAGACGTTCATCGCGGTCACTAACCGCGGTTTTCGCGCTTGCCTTCCCGAGCGAGCGAACCCCCTTTTATCCACTCAAAAAAGAGAAAGAAAATGGAATTTATAAACAACATGGAACTGGCTTGTGGCCTGTTCAAGAATTCTCATATCCAGGTCAAGAAGGCTTTCTTCGGCCTAAAGAAAAACGTCATTTACACCCTGACCAACTCCATCGTGAAGGGCTCGTATATGGAATACGATTTTACCAACGGCAAGAAGGTGGCCATGCTCCTGGAAACGCCTTGGGAGTCCCTGGAGGCAGTCCTTGGCAAGGTGGGGCGGCCCGTTCCCGCCGAGAACGGGATGTTCTGTCTTTCGATGTGCTACTCCCAGGATCGCAAGTTTGCCGCCATGCAACTTTGCCGGTATGTGAGTTTCGATTACGTTCCCACATGCGACATCCGTTTTGCGGAAGGCGACGAGGCTGAAATCCTCCTGCGGCCCTTTGTAAAGTAGATCGCTGCGGTTTAAAGCGGCCTAGAGTGTGGGGCGGCTGAAAAAGATTGGCCGCCCCTTTCGGTTTGTATTTATATTAATGTCAATGACCCCTCAATCTGTAAGAGTCTTATTTTTCTGTATTTTCATTTTGCTGCTGGTGCTGCAAAGTGCCTATGTGCCTATCCGCCATAGCGGCGTCCGGGCTCTGTTTGTACGTAGCGTGCTGGTGGCCATCACTTCCTGCCTTCTCTATATCGGGACCTATCCAGGCTTCTTTGGTGCTGATGGAATTTTTCTGACCCGGGCTTTCAATGGACTTTATTTTGCGGTGACGGCCTTGCTGCCCTGGATGTGGCTTGTCTACATGGTGAGGCGGGTGTTCATTAAGCCAAGTCTTAGCACCTGGATTCGTATTTTGATTTCCTTGCCGGTGGCGTTCTTCGCGGTGGCTAGCGTTCTCTCTATTTGGAATGGCTGGGTCTTTTATGTGGATGCGGCCGATGGCTATATGCGCGGTCCCTTGTACTTGCCTTACGTGGCTATTCTTGGCGTTTACCTGCTTGTTCCCATGTTTGGCTGCCTGAGCAGGGCATTCAATAAGCGCTTCTATGTAGACCGCTCCATGTATCTTTCCCTGTCGTCCTTCGGCTTTTTTACCATTGTGGGCATGACGTTGGAAGTGTTCTTTCCGGATCTTCCCAGTTCTGCCATGGGCATGGCGCTGACCTTGTTGACCAACCATCTGTCGGATCAGCGTGGGCAGGTTTCTGCGGATCCCTTGACCAAGCTGAATAACAGGAACCAGTTTAACATTTATCTGGATCGTCTTATCCAGAATCCGCCTGTCGAAGGCAAGGCTTACTTGTTCGTGCTGGACATGGACAAGTTCAAGCATATCAACGATGACTTTGGCCACATGAAGGGTGACGAGGCCTTGCTCATTGTTTCCAATGTCCTCAAGAAAGTCTGTGGTCCGAAGGGGCATTTTATTTCCCGCTTTGGCGGTGACGAATTCGTGGTGGTGGCCAAGTACAATGGCGAGCAGGAGTGCGATGGCCTTGTGCAGGAAATCAAGGCCGCCCTTGCCGAGGCATCCGCAAACTTTGTGTGCCCCTTATCTGTAAGCATCGGCTATGATGCGGTCAAGGAATCTGGCGAGACCATTCCCGATCTATTTGATCGTGCAGATAAAAAGCTGTATAAAATCAAGAAGTCTCGCTAATGCAAATTTCAAACAACAAAACCTTCCTAGGCCTTAAGGAATCGATTTTCTCCAATACGACGAAATCAGATGTTGATGGCATCGAGCTGAAATTGAATTCCGAAGACGGCGATAAGATCAAGGAACTGCTGGAACTGCCTGACGAGACCATCTGTGAAATGGCTTCAAAGATGGATTGCCTGTCATCTGCAGAAGATGGAACGTATGAACTTTCCGTCTGCTATTCTCGGGACCGCAAGTTCGCTGCCCTGCAACTTGCAAAGTACATGGCCTTTAAATATAGGCCCGTGACAGGCGTCCGTTTTGTTGAAAATGAAACGGCAGAATCTCTCCTGAAGATTCTGCTGAAGTAAAGCTAAATCTGAAATTTAGCGCAGCCTTTTTTTATTTGAAATTATAGCAAGCCGTGCTGCCTGAGAATCTCGGCGTATGCGTCTCGTTCCTTGGCGTTTTTGTCGGCTTGGGCTTTCACTGCTTCTAGCTCTTGCTTATTCGCTGCAAGCTCCTGTTTGTTCGCAGCAAGTTCTTGCCTGTTGGCTTCGATGGCCTGCTTTTGCTCTGCGATTTCCTCTTCCTGCTGTTTGATCAGCTCTTCGGTGTACTTGCGGGTAGAAATCGCGTCCAGTCTACGACGCTCCTCCATTTCCTTGCGGTAGGCTTCAATTTGCTCTGCGCTGAATGCCATAAGATCCTCGTACACGTCTTCAAAAGGTTCAACCCGGGTGGGTTCCGCGATAAATTTACACAATTCCAGAAGGTTTTGCAAGTACTTGTTACCGTGCCCCGCATCCTCGCGGATTGCCTGCTCCAGGTAATTTAGCTGGATAATGCACCAGTGCATGGTGTCGAATTTGAACATGCGATTTTCCTGTGCGGAAATATCCAAGTTCAGGAGCCAGGAGGTGTGCGGGAAAATGCAATCCTGCGAAATGATAATCTGGTAGCATTTATTTAGTTCCTTATATTTTGCACCCTTGATCGCCTGGGAGGCGTAGAGCTTGGCTCCGTAATACGAAAGCCGCTTGGCGTAATCGTCCTTTTCGGTCCATAGCTGGACTTCTACATCGGCCTCGTCGCCATCGTCCATGACCACGCGCACGTCAAAGCGGGATGTCTTTTCGGTATTGGGCTGTGCGGACGCGAAAATTTCTGTAGCTAGAGGCTCCGCCTTTTTCAGCTTTTTGCCAATGAGCGTAGACATCAGCTGCCGCAAGTTTTCACGGGATTTGGGATTGTCTCGGGTGTACACGTACTTGAAGGCGCAATCCGCCAATAGAGACGCGATTTCCGTTTTGGGGGATTCGTTGTTGCCGATGATGTTTGTTGTTTTTTGAATGTGCATATTGTCTCCTATAAGAAAAAACACTTGATTAACTCAAGTGTTCAGGAGACTGTTCGTAACGCTCGGGATGAATATTAGAATTTATCTAAAATTTGGCAAGAGTTACTTTGTTAAAAGAATGTAAATTCAGAAGCCTCGATTTCGATGCGTAATCAGAATGACACGCTTCGCGTGCCTATTAGATTAGTGCTCGATATTCTTCAGGCGGTTGTAGGCGTCGAAACTGCAGGATTGTCCTACAAAATTGTGAGACGTGATGATGCCTGCCTGGTTGACGTAGAATGTTGCAGTGCAATCTTCGCCGGCACGGAATATTGCCCGGTAGGAACCGTCTTCGGCTTCCTGCTTTTCTGTAGGCTCGCCCCAATGATCTTCAAGCATCAGGAACTTGTGGCCGTCCCAATAACGGGCGGCTGATATACCGGAAGCGGCACAGCCTTGCATCAAGACTACAGCAGCTGCAGCAGATATTACAAAAGCGATTTTTTTCATAAGACTCCTTTTAAATTATTCCCTAATATATCTTTTTTTTGAAAAGGTTTGAACAAAAAAACAGTGGCCTCGTCCGAGGTCACTGTTGCTGTGTTTTTTTGCAATCTCTAGGGAAGCGAAGCTTACTTCTGATTCTTCTTGAACCAGTTGATGAGCTGGTTGGTGGAAGAGTCGTGCTTGAGTTCGGTGTCAGCCTTCAGTTCCGGGAGGATCTTCATGGCCAGCTGCTTACCCAGTTCAACACCCCACTGGTCGTAGCTGTTGATGTTCCAGATAACGCCCTGGGTGAAGATCTTGTGTTCGTACATGGCAATGAGAGCACCGAGACGTTCCGGAGAAACGTAGTCCATCATGATGGAGTTGGTGGGCTTGTTGCCTTCGAACACCTTGTGGGGAGCGAGGAAAGCGATTTCTTCTTCAGACTTGCCAGCCTTGCGGAGTTCTTCTGCAGCCTGTTCCTGAGTCTTGCCGTTCATGAGGGCTTCGGGCTGAGCGAAGAAGTTGGAGAGCAGCTTCTGGTGGTGATCGCCAACTGCGTTGTGGCTGTTTGCCGGGGCGATGAAGTCGCAAGGAATCATCTTGGTGCCCTGGTGGATCAGCTGATAGAAGGCGTGCTGACCGTTGGTACCCGGTTCGCCCCAGAGGATCGGGCCAGTCTGGTAGTCGACGCGGTTGCAGTCGCGGTCAACGAACTTACCGTTGGATTCCATGTCAGCCTGCTGGAAGTAGGCGGCCAGGCGATGGAGGTACTGGTCGTAGGGGAGCATAGCGTAGCTGGATGCACCGAAGAAGTTGTTGTACCAGACACCGATGAGGGCGAGGATAACCGGCAGGTTCTTGTCGGCAGGAGCAGTCTTGAAGTGCTGATCCATTTCGTAAGCACCCTGGTGGAGCTTCATGTAGTTATCGAAGCCGATGCGCAGGGAGATGGACAGACCGATTGCAGACCACAGAGAGTAGCGGCCGCCAACCCAGTTCCAGAATTCGAACATGTTGGCCGGGTCGATACCGAAAGCGGAAACAGCTTCGGTGTTGGTGGAAAGAGCAACGAAGTGCTTGGCGATGGACTTTTCGTCGCCGTTGAAAGCCTTGAGAACTGCAGCCTTGGCGGTTTCTGCATTGGTCATGGTTTCGAGGGTGGTGAAAGTCTTGGAAGCGACGATGAAGAGGGTTTCTTCCAGGTTGACCTTCTTCAGGGTTTCTGCCATGTGGGTGCCGTCGATGTTAGAAACGAAGAACACTTCGGGAGCGTTTTCGCCAGCATAGGGCTTGAGGGCCTCGGTAACCATCACCGGGCCAAGGTCAGAACCACCGATACCGATGTTCACCACATACTTGATGGACTTGCCGGTGTGGCCCTTCCAGGAACCGTTGCGGACCAGGTTGGTGAATTCTTCCATGTGCTTGAGAACAGCACGGACTTCGGGCATAACGTCCTTGCCGTCGACGCAGATAGGATCGTTACCCTTGTAGCGGAGAGCAGTGTGGAGAACTGCACGCTTTTCGGTGGTGTTGATCTTTTCGCCACCGAAGTACTTAGCGCGGATTTCTTCGAAGTTGGCAGACTTCAGGAGGTCCTGGAGCTTGGCCATGGTTTCGTCAGTGATGATGTTCTTGGAGTAGTCCAGGAAGAGGCCGCAAGCTTCGGCGCTGAACTTGGCAGCGCGGCTGGGATCCTTGGCGAAGAGTTCCTTCATGTGCCAGGTCTTTGCAACTTCGGAGTGGGCTTCGAGAGCCTTCCATTCCATAGAATCAGTCAGTTTAGACATAGTTTAATCCTTTCCGCTAGGCGGGAGTTAAATACGGGCGGAAATATAGAAAAAGTTGGAATAAGACAATTTCTAATATTCCAACCCCTAATACTCGTGGATGGAAAGTCCATAGATTTCTGTGACGAAACTCACCTCAAGAATGACGAAATTTTGTAATTTGTAAAGACAGGGATGGGAAACCCTGTGGTGTAAAGGAAGGTATTATGGAACAGCGTTTTCAAGATGAGACGCATACTGAGACAAAGCAGTATGGCCCGAAGGTGGAAGCCTTCATCAGCGGCGTTCTCGCTGTTGCGACGGCCCTCCTGGTAATATTCGCCTTCGTTTAACAATTAGACTTTAACATTTAACGCACAACAAAAAATTTAACGGAAAAGGCCCCGGCAATTGCCGGGGCCTTTGTTGCTTATCAAGGAAATTCGTCTGTTATTCCTGGGGTTCGCCTTCGAGCTTGGGGCCCATATCGGGACCCATGCCGGGCTTAGGACCATGATCCTTGTGATCCCTGAACTTCTTCATGGCTTCCTTGTGGAAGGCACGGAACTTCTCGCGCTGTTCCTTGGTCAGGATCTTGTTCAGGGCGGCGATGGAATTGATGCGGTGGTCCAGCAGGGCCTTGTCGGCAGACAGGACGTTTGCCTTTGCCGTTTCGATGGCCTTGATGTCTTCGGTGTTCAGAGCTTCGCCCAGGGCCTTTTCTGCCTCGAACTTATTCTTGCGGAGGGTCTTCAGGGTTTCCTCGGCTTCGGTGCGGTTCTTTTCGAGGGCTACCTTCTGGTCGGCGGTGACCTGCAGCAAGGAGTCCATCATTTCGCGGTCAGGACCGTTAGGACCGTGGGGGCCTCTGTGACCCTTGGGGCCGTGCTGGCCCATGGGGCCCTTCATTTCCGGGGGAGGATTCTTACCATCGAATCCCGGAGGCGGCGGCATCATGCCCGGTTGGAAGCCTTCCATGGCCATGGGGCCCTTGGGGCAGGGTTTCATGCATACGGATCCTGCGAAGAATCCGGCGGAGGCGGCGAACACGATGAGGCTTGCGATAAAGAGTTTTGCTGATCCTTTCATTATTTTGCGTCCTTATAGAAATAGCTGAGGGTTACGTTTTCGTCCAATGTGTCAAAATCGTCGTTGTCGTTGTCGCTGCCCAGACCATGATACCAGCTGGATACCTCGGTAGAAGTAATGGTGCTGATGGAAATATTCTCGGAGGTGTTGGAGAATGCGGTCATGAGAACGCTAATGCCGATCAGCACCAGGCTTGCGGCCAGGGGGATGGCACTCATGATGCGGAAGGGGATGAGGTTGCTGGGCAGGGCGTCTACCTTGCTGGAATCCGCGTCCAGGCGGGCGCAGACTTTTTCCCAGGAGTCTGCTCTTGGGGTGAGCTGTTCCAGACTAGAAAAATCAAGCTTGTTTTGCATGGTGGATTCGCTCCCTTATAAAGTCTTTGATACGGTGGCGGGCTCGGCTGAGTTTTGCCTTGATGGTTCCTTCGGGGAGGTTGTAAACCTCGGAAAGGTCCTTGATGTCTAAATCTTCGGCATCCTTGAGCCAGAGCATGCTTCGTGTTTCGGCGGGTAAGGTGTTCAGACCTTGGGACAGAAGTTCCGGATCGTAATGCTCGGCTTCGTTCTGTGTGTGGCCCGGAATGTCAATGTTCTCGCCTTCGTTCTGGCCTAGGGCCTCTTCTATAATGAGGAGGGCGTTTTCGCTTTCCAGTTCGCTATGTCTTTTTTGCGCTCTAAGTTTCATGAGGCAGGCGTTTACGGTTAGCTTGTACAGCCAGGTGTTCAACGCCGATTCTCCACGAAATTTATGTATCGCCTTGGGGATCTGAACGAATACGTCCATCAGGATGTCTTCGGCCTGGTCGCGATCCTTCATCATGCGGAAGGCCAGGTTCAGTACGTTCTTGCTGTGGTCCTGCCAGAGGAGGGCCAGGGCTTCGCGGCTACCGAGCTTCAGCTTTTGGATGATTGTGGATTCGACCAGATTCGTGTTCATTTCGCACTTTTGATGATTGTGGTGTTTTGGCGGTTGCAAAAAAAAGTGAGACTTATATAGAAGTGTCAAAAAATATATTACTTTTTGCTTATGGAGGATTTGGTTACATTAACGCTCCCGGAACGGATTGCTCCGAAGCAGTTGTCAAGTTGGCTTGGCAAGTGTATGCGCGTTCTGAGGAGGTCAGATTTGCGATTGGATGGGGCCAATTTCGTGGGGTTGGATCTGGAATCCAAGGCCCTGTTCGCAAAGTTAGCCCTGGAAGCGGAACGTCTCGGACATCGTCTGAAACTTGCGAATTTTTCGCCGGAAATAAAGGCGGAATTGTCGAGGGTGCGTAAAATTGACGTGCCTGCCGGCGAAATCGCCGAGGCCGCAGGATTCGTCGAACGTCTGGGGTGGATGGGCTTTGAAGTCATTGATACCTTGAAGACCTTGCTTTACCTGCTCAGCGAAAGTGTCTATTGGACTTTTGTGGGCCGTTTTGACCGTAAGCGCTTGCCTTTTGGCGGTGTGGCCAAACAGTTGCTGCGCCTGGGTAGCGAGGCTGCCGGCATTGTCTTCTTGTTGGTATTTCTGATTGGTTTTACCTTGGCGCTCCAGAGTGCCAACCAGCTGAATACTTTCGGTGCCGCCGATTACCTTTCTGTGGGTGTGGGCTTTTTGATGTTTGCCGAAATGGGCCCCCTGCTGACTTCCATCATTTTGGCGGGCCGTTCCGGAAGTTCCATTACGGCAGAAATCGCCAGTATGAGCGTGGCCGAAGAAATCAAGGCCTTGCGTACCATGGGTATCCATCCGGTTCAGTATTTGATCTTGCCCCGCTTTAAGGCCATGACTATCGCCGTGCCTATTCTTTCCTTTATGGCATCGGTGATTGGCTGTTTTGCCGGCTTTCTGGTGGCGTTCTGGATTTGTGAAATTTCGCCCCGCAATTACTGGGAAGGTTTGCGCGGGGCCCTGCCCATGGTGCTGTTGTTCAAGAGCATTGTCAAGTCCATGGTGTTTGGCTGGATCGTGACCTTGATTGCCTGCCTCCAGGGCTTCAGGGCTCGAGGCGGTGCCGATTCGGTGGGTAAGGCCACCACGGTCTGCGTTGTTTATTCCATTGCGGGTATCATCCTTGCGGATGCCCTGTTCTCCTTCATATTCTACTAGAGGTTTTATGACTCCCTTATTGAAAGTGGAACATTTGAAGGCGGGCTACGGACGCAAGGTGATCCTGAAGGACGTAAGCTTCGAGGTGGCTGCCGGCGAGATCCGCGTGATTCTTGGCGGTTCCGGTTGCGGCAAGTCGACGCTTCTGAATAATATTTTACAGTTAGAAAAACCCCTTGGCGGTAACATCTCCTTTTTTGGGGAAGCTTATCCTGCTACGGTCCCTATTCCCGATGAAGTTCGCAAGCGTACGGGAGTGCTGTTCCAGGGGGGCGCCTTGTTAACAAGTCTAACTGTGGCCGAGAATGTGGCCTTGCCCCTGCAACGTCACAAGCCGGGGATTCCCAAGAGCATCATGGACGATGTGATTGCGGATCGTTTGGAGAAGGTGCATCTGCTTCATGCCTTTAACAAGTATCCGTCGGAACTTTCGGGCGGTATGCGTAAACGTGCGGCCCTTGCCCGCGCCCTGGCGCTGGAACCTGAACTGCTGTTCTGTGATGAACCGTCTGCAGGTCTTGACCCTATTACCGCCAGGTCCCTGGACGAACTGCTTTTGGAACTGCGGGACGACTTGAAGATTTCGGTGGTCATCGTGACTCACGAACTTGAAAGCATCAAGACCATCTGCGACAAGTTCATTTTCTTGAAGGAGGGCGAGGTCCTTCTGGATGGAAATCTGCAGCAGGGGCTGGAATCGGATATTCCCGAGATCCGGACGTTCTTTAGGCGTGAATGCCCCGATGAATTGGGTAATGCCGGATTTATAAATTTTGACTTTGAAAACTGAGGGTAGGAAAGGATAACTTATGGAAACTACGAAAGCGGAACGAATAAGGCTAGGTTTATTCCTGCTATTGTGTTTTGTGGGAATTGTGGGCTTTGTGGGCTATCTGATTGGTGAAAAGATCCACAATCAGAAAGTTACCTATTACACGATTTTCTCTGAATCGGTGCAGGGTCTGTCGGTGGATGCCCGCGTGATGCTGAACGGTATCGATGTGGGTCATGTGCGCAAGATTCTGATTGACCCGAAGAACTTGAACAATGTGATGGTCTGGTTTGAGGTAAGCCCCGAAACGCCTATTAAGGCGGGTACCCAGGTGCAGATGACGAGTGGTATTTCGTTGACGGGAAACCGCTACCTGATTTTGAATGGTGGCGATGCCGCAGAAGAAAATCTTCCCGATGGCTCCTTTGTTCAGGCGGGCGTGAACCGCATCAGCGAAATTACGGGCCAGGCAGAAAACTTGGTGGCCCGCATCGAAATGCTTCTGGATAATTTGAACAACGTTCTGTCAGAAAAGAATGCCAAGAAGATTTCACGCACCCTCTCTAATTTTGAAGAGGCTTCCGCCGGCACCAAGACCATGATGGCTACCGGAAACGCTCTCTTGAATAACGGCAATCGTCTGGTGAAGTCCATGGAGGCTCCGGTAGCAAAACTGGATACGTCTATGGGTTCCCTGAAGCGCATTACCGCAGAACTTGACGAGTCCCACTTGGCTATAGAAGTCAAGAATACGCTGGACCAGATCCAGGCGAAGATGGCCGCTCTCGATACCAAGCAGATGAACGACGACCTGGTCAAGACTTTGCATTCGCTGGAAGCTATGTCCAGGAGAGTGGATGTGTTCCTGTATAAGAACCAGACGAACTTTGCAGATGCTCTTAAGCAGCTGAATGCCATTCTGGAAAACCTCAACGATTTCAGCCAGAAGATCAAGAATCAGCCCTCTAGCCTGATTCGCAGTCCCAAGGCTTCTGATAGGGAGAAGTAATGATGGGTAAGATTGCCTTTTGGATGGCTTGCGCCGTTGCGATGGTTCTCACGGGTTGCTTTGGCGGCCCTGATAGGGAAGTCAAATATTACATGCTGCCTGTTCCCAAGGTGAAGAAGGCTACCGCAGATCCGGTGTTCCCCTACACTTTGATGGTGACCCATGCCTCTGTAGACCCGGCCTACCGTCGAAACAATATCGTGTATCGCGAATCGCCTTATGACTTCATGTTCTACACTTATTCCGTGTGGGCTGCCCGCCCGGAATTTCTGGTGGAACAGTCTGTGACTTCTATGATGAAGTCTTCGGCCCTCTTTGGCGTACTGGATGTGGATGTGGCTGTCAAGCCGGATCTGGAATTCATGACCCATGTGAATGCCGTGGAAGAAGTGGACCGCGGAAACGATCGCTTTGCCCGTCTGGCCGTTACCTTCACCTTGCGTAAGACCGAAACCGAGGGCTTTATCTGGCGTAAGGCTTACGATGAATCCAGGAACTATAAAGGCGACGACATGAGGAATTTTGCCGAGGCCGTCTATGAACTGCTGAAGGCATTTGCAGATGACGCCATTGACGATATCCGCCGCGTGATGAGTTTTGTTCCCGAGGAACATGTGACCGCCAAGGGGTATGAAGAATTGCCCGCCCCCGAAATGGAAGAGCCCGCCGCTTCTGATGTTCCCGCAACGGAAGCACCCGCTGCTCCGGAGGTCGAGCCGCCTGCAGTGAGCGAATAAAGCTATATTGCGGAGCGATGCTCAAAATTTTATTGGCTAAGTTAAAGGAATCCTTTGCGTCAGTGTTGCCCATAACACTGATTGTCTTGATTGTTTCCTTTACGCCGCTGGTGTCGCTGAGCTTTAAGGAAATGGTTGTCTTTGCGGTTTGCGCCGTATTTCTGGTGGTGGGCATTGGCCTGTTCAACCTGGGCGCTGACCTGGCCATGACCCCTATGGGTGAACATATGGGTTCCGGTCTTGCCAAATCCCGCCGCGTTCTGTTGCTGGCTTCGGTCTGCTTTGTGATGGGCGTGCTTATTACCATTGCGGAACCGGATTTGTCGGTGCTTGCGGAGCAGGTGAAGAATGCTGTGAACCCTACCATGCTGATTGCTACGGTAGGTATCGGCGTGGGCCTGTTCCTCTTGATTTCCATTTTCAAGATTGTTTTTAAGAAGGACCTTTCAGCGATTATCATCTTCTTCTACATGGTTCTGTTCATGTTGGGAATGTTGATGGTTTCGCTGGGCAAGGAAGTTTTTGTGCCGCTGGCCTTTGATAGTGGCGGTGTGACTACAGGCCCCATTACGGTTCCCTTTATCATGGCCCTGGGTGTGGGTGTGGCTGGTGCCATTGGCGGTAAGCATGCCAGCGAAAACAGCTTCGGTCTGATTGCTCTTTGCTCTGTTGGCCCCATGCTTGCCTTGATGGGTCTTGTTCTGTTTGCTCAGGGTGACCTGACTTATACCCTTTCCGAAGAAGCTTATTCCATTGACGCAAGCCTTGGTGCGAATTTCTTGCCGGCGGTGGCAGGCGTTGCCAAGGAAGTGCTGGTTGCCCTTGGATTGATCGTGGCGTTCTTCGTGACCTTGCAGCTGACGGTGCTTAAGCTTTCTCGCGCCAAGCTGGCCCAGATCGGCTTCGGTATCGTATATACCTTTGTGGGACTTGTGATTTTCTTGACGGCTGTGGCGGTGGGCTTTATGCCTATTGGCTTTGAATTGGGGCAACAGCTGGCTCAACTGCCCCGTGCCCTGGTGATCTCTGGTTTTGTGATTGGAATGGTGGTTGTTCTTGCGGAACCTGCCGTTCACGTTCTCAATAAACAGGTAGAAGAAATTACTGGCGGCCTTGTCACCAAGCGCTCCATGTTGATCGCCCTTTCTGTAGGTGTGGGTATTTCTATCGGACTTTCCATGATCCGTCTGATTTATGGTTTCCCGGTAATCTATTACCTTATTCCCGGTTACTTCCTTTCTTTGGGACTTTCCTTCTTTGTGCCTAAGCTTTATACGGCCATCGCCTTTGACTCCGGTGGTGTGGCTAGCGGCCCCTTGACTTCCAGTTTTATTTTGCCTTTGGCCATTGGTGCCTGCTCTGCCATTCATGGCGAAGGTGGCATTTTGAGCTATGCTTTTGGTGTGGTGGCCATGGTGGCCATGACTCCGCTGATTACGATTCAGATTCTGGGTTTTAAGGCGGTGGCCTCTAGATTTGTAAGAAACCGAATGATGATGCGTCGAATCCAGGATGCGGATGACGAACAGATTATTGACTTTATGTAGGGAGAGGTATGGCTGATTTAAAGAAGTACATTCGTCGCGCCCCTGCAAAGTCGGGTCATTCCAGGGTCTCAATGAATAAGCTGAAGGTGCTGATTACGGTGGTGAGCCGCAGCAAGGCTGATTTCTATATGGACCACATCCAGAGTTTTGGCGTGAATATGCAGATGGTGGTTTATGGCCAGGGTACGGCTCCCAAGGAAATTGCCACTGCCATGGGCCTTACGGATTCTGACCGTGCCGTAATCTTTAGCATTATCGGTGACGAAAACTTGACCGCGGCCCTGGACAGTCTTGAAGAAAAGTTTAACACCATCGTGGGCGGTAAGGGCATTGCCTATACCATTCCCATGGCAAGCATTATCGGCAAGTCCATTTTTAACTTTTTAAGCGACAACCGCGATGCGGTCCGGAGAAATGAACAATGAGTGGATTCAATCACGAAGTCATTTTTTGTATTGTGAATGCAGGTTTCTCTGAAGCCGTGATGGATGCTGCCAAGGAAGCTGGCGCTCGCGGCGGTACCATCCTGAATGCACGCGGAACCGCAAACAAGGAAGCGGAATCCCTTTTCCACATCGCTATCCAGCCCGAAAAGGAAATCGTCATGATCCTTGTGGATGCAAAGATCAAGGATGACGTTCTCCATGCCCTTTACCAGAAGGCTGGCCTTGATACCATGGGCCAGGGAATCGCGTTCTCGCTGCCGGTGGATAACGTGGTGGGCCTTACTCCGTGGAAGGAACGCCTTACCCAGAAGATGGCTTCTATCGTAAAGAAATAATTGTCAATAATAAAATGCCCTTCATAACGCCATCGTAAGATTGATGTCGTAAATTGTAATAAATGTTTTTTGAAAAATATTTGTTTGCAACTCGTTTTTAATCAGAAGATGACATCTGTCGATTGTTTCAATAATAAAGAAAACAAGTAAGCAAACTTTTACTTTGTTTGTTGTCAAATCGGGTTAGATTATTGCTATTGGATACAGGAGGATTGATGCGGCTTTTTAATATTGCGGTTTTATTGTTGATTGAGGCAACGGCTTGCTTGGCGTATCCTCTTTTAAATAAGAATATTACCCAAGGGGATGTTCGTGTTCCTGTTATTCTCGTACAGTTTGAGGATGTCAAGTTCGCAATTGAAAATCCTAGGAACTTCTATACGGATTTTCTGAACAAGGAAGGGTTCAAGGAAGGTGACAATTTCGGCAGTGTCAGGGATTACTACGTCTATAATTCCATGGGGGAGTATCGCCCCTCTTTTGATGTGTATGGACCCATAACCCTTCCGAATGCCAAGGAATTTTATGACAACCCCTCGAACACTACGGGAGATGAAGCTGAATTAGCTTTTTCCCAGGCTGTTGATACGTTGCTTTCTCAGGGTGTGAATCTTTCTGTGTATGACAACGATGGTGATGGCTATATTGATTTTTCTGCTTTTATTTATGCAGGGGAGAGAACGTATGTTGAGCGTTCCTTGTGGCCTGCGATGCATAAGGTTTCGCTCAAGATCAGTGACAAATTGTTTGTTCGTCGTTTTGCCAGTGTTGATGAACAGAAAAGTATTTTAATTTTCGTTCACGAGTTCGGCCATATGCTTGGCTTACCGGACATTCGTGTTGGTTACGGCTCAACTGTTGTTGGATCCTGGTCGATAATGGACCAACCAAAAGATCCTTCGCCGCTGTATTTTTCCTTCGACAGAATGCTAATGGGTTGGCTTGTTCCCTCGGAACTGGGAAATGAAGAATTTGTACGCTTGGACAAGTTGGACGACAACGTAGCGATTTCCATTACCAATCCCGAAAATGATAATGAGATGTATATGTTGGAATTCCGAACCAATAAAAAATGGGACATGGGACAAGCTAATTCCGGCATGTTGATATGGTATGTGGACTATAGCGACTCAGCTTGGGAAATGCAGGTAAATGCTTTTAGGTGCCATGCTCGTGAGTATCTTGTGAGGGCCAAGTCAGGAATGAGGATGGTTTTAGCTGGTGGAGAGGTTTGCTCCTATGATGCTGGCCCTGCCCTTCCCTCCGACGTGTTCCCTGGAACCGGGAATGTCACTTCATTTGACGGTTTTGTTTTTCGCAACGGCCTTAACATGAATATTACGCTATCCGAAATCACGGAGTCCGAAGACAAGAACTATGTGACGTTCAAGGTTTCTAGGTCCACGCCGTATATGGAGGAAATAAAAATTTCGAGCTCAAGTTCTAGTGCGGTTTTTGTTCCTCACTTATCGTCTTCGTCGCGGAGTGTTCCCTATTCATTTAGCTATGCTGAAATTAATGACTCTTTGAAACCTTTTGGAACGGGAAAGCCGTCTATTACGCAGATGTTTCGTACTAGGGCAATGCTGCGGAATGGATCCCTGCACATTCGTTCGTCTGTGCCAGGAGAAAAGAACGTGAGACTGTTCTCGCTGAATGGGCAGGTTTTGTACGAAATGAAAATGAACGGTTTTGATATAATTGTCCAAGTGCCTAGTCATGTTCGTAATCAAAAGTTTATCTTGATTATTGAACAAGATGGAATAAACCTGACGAGGGCTGTACTATAGTGGCATAATTTGTATAAATTTACGCCATGAATATTCTGATTTATTTCCTGTTTGCCTTGTCGGGCTTTGCTGGCCTGATTTACGAAGGTTCCTGGGCGCGCTACCTCAAATTGTTCCTGGGACATTCCAGTTACGGTCAGGTGCTGACCCTCTGCATTTACATGGGCGGCCTTGCCATCGGTAGCTTTGTTGCCGGAAAACTGGTGACGAAGACTAAGCGCCCGCTCTTGGGCTACGGCTTGGTGGAATTGGGTATCGGTATTGGCGGCGTGGCTTACCACCCCATGTACAACTGGCTGACGGGAATTTTCTATGACTCCGAGTTTACGGCGTCTTTGAGTTCTCGCGGTGCAGAAATTGCCAAGGTGATTCTGGCGACAGGTTCTACGCTCCCCATTGCCATTGCGGTGGGTATGACGTTCCCCTTCATTGCTGCGGGCCTTATGCGCAAGAGCGGTGCGGAAGTTTCGCTGCCCATGCTCTACTTTACCAACAGCCTGGGCTCTGCCATCGGTATCTTGGCTACCAGCTACTTGCTGATTCCTGAAATTGGTAATCATGCTACGTTGATTGTGGCCGCTTCCATCAACTTCTTGCTGGCTGCAGTTTTCGGTTTTATCGGATTGGCGACTTCTCCTGTGCATGCGACTGACGACGAAGGCGAAGAAGAAGACCCCAACGAAGATTTTGTGGCGAAGCACAACTTGCCCATGCCGCCTAAGAATGCCTGGCTGTGGATTGCGGCGGTAACGGGCCTGACCAGTTTTGTGTACGAGATTGTGTGGACTCGACTGCTTTCCCTTTTGATGGGGAGCTCTAGCCATAGTTTTGACCAGATGCTTTCTGCATTTATCTTGGGCCTTGCCATCGGCAGTGCTGTCAGCGGTAAGCTCCTGAAGAAGGATTCTCTGGTGGTGCTTTCCCTGGCCCAGATTTTTATGGCTTTCTTTGCGCTCTGTACGCTGTATTTCCATCAGCCGTTCTGGGCCATGATGAACGAGGCCAACCAGATTTTTAATCCGACTACGGATGGTTACGTTTGCTGGAGTCTGTTCAAGTACGCCTTGTCTTTGCTGTGGATGGTGCCTACCAGCTTCTTTGCCGGTATGACTTTGCCGCTGATTACCTTGATCTTGACTCGTGCCTTCAAGAGCGAAGCTCCCATTGGCAAGGTGTACGGCTGGAATACTCTGGGTTCCATTATCGGTTCTGCTGGCGGTGGACTTTTGCTTTTGCCGTTGTTGCAGCTGAAGGGTGCCCTTGTGGTGGCTGCCTTGCTGGACTTTGCCATTGGTTTTATTCTGTTGGCCGTTTACCGCAAACGTTGGCGTCGCAATGTCATGTTCTATGTGGCTGCCGCCGCCATGGTTTTGCCGACCCTCTTTGTGAACTTCGATCCTCATCTGGTAACGTCCGGCGTATTCCGTTCTTTCAAGAACTTGCATCCCGATGAAAAGATTCGTGTCATTGATGGAAAGACGGCGACCATCAGCTTCCATGAATCCAAGGTTCACTATTATGTGAAGACTAACGGTAAGGCTGATGCCAGCTTGAACAAGGACCGCACTCAGCCTATTTCCAGTGATGAACTGACTCAGGCGGCAACCGCCTTTATGCCCATGGCCGTAAAGACTGAACCTTACGATGCCGCCATGGTGGGTTTCGGTAGCGGTATGGGTGCCCATTATTTGCTGGCCGACCCCTTGCTGAAGGATTTTGACTGCGTTGAAATCGAAGAAGCCATGATGGATTTGGCCAAGGGTTTTTACCCCTGGAATAACCGCGGATATGACGATCCTCGTATTCACATTTTTATTGACGATGCGACGACCTTCTTCCATACGAATCATCGCCAGTATGACATGATCATTAGCGTTCCCTCTAATCCTTGGGTCAGCGGCGTGGCCGGTCTCTTTGCCCACGAGTTCTACGCCAAGATGCGCCGCTATATGAAGCCGGGCGGACTTTGGGTGCAGTGGATTCAGACTTATGAATTTAACGATCTGATGTTCCTGAATATTCTGAAGGCTCTGGACCAGACGTTCCCTTATGTCAGTTTGTACAAGTCGACGGATGAACCGGATATTATCATGATCGCCAGCGACCAGCCGGTTTACCAGAAGGGTATCGGCCGCTTTAGCACCGACTCGGTACTGGTGAAGGAATTTGAGCGCATTCATCGCGATCCGGAATTCTTTGGCGAAAGGAACTTCCTGTTTACCAACAAGATGGTTTCGTCTCTGCTTGATGGTGTTGAACCCAACAGCGTCTTTGTGCCTATGGTGGATAATCGCGCCGAGGAAGCCCGCTTTGTTCACTCCGAGGCTCACATCGTGCAGGTGTTCGATTCCTGTGAAGTCTGCTGGCCGGAATATCTCGATCCGGAAGATTTTGCCAAGCGTCGCCCTGCCCGCGTGAAGGCCATGGCCGCAGAAGAAAAGGATGCCTTCAAGGAAATGGCCTTGATTGCTTATGTGGAACAGCTGATGAAGGACGCCACTCCCGTCGTGGCTGATTCTACCGCCCAAGAGGTGGCTCAGGTGGTGGCGTCGGCAGATACGGTTCTGGAAGCCTCTGTGGGGTACACCAAGTTCCGCGAGGAATATGCCGACTACCTGCGAGGCGTTCCCCTGGAGGTTCGCGATTCCAACAGCGTTTATGTGAAGGTTCGTGAGGCGGTTGCCGCTGGCGCCTTCCCCCAGAGTTTTGTGGATGAATTCAACATCACGGAAGCGGCTCGAGCCAAGGATTACGCCAAGGCAGCCCTCTTGATGGCTGACTTCTATGACCATTACGAGATGCAGGACATGGATGAATTTTTCCTGCGCAATTGCGTAATCATGGCTCTGCAGGCTGGAGAGGCGGACCTTGCCGACGTAATCTACAAGAATGCGATTCAGATGAACGACCGGTTCTTTGCGGTAGAAAAGCGCTTGATGGAACGCGAAATCCAGAAGCTCCGGAAGACCTTGGCAGCCAAGCGCTAGGCTTGGCGGCTTTGCCTTTCTTTTTATAGGTATGCATAAGAAAAGACCTGTTCGTTGGAACAGGCCTTTTTAATATCTGCAAATCTTTTTTTAGAACATGAAACTTACACCGACGCTGGTGTAGAATGTGTTCAATGTTGATTCGGAGAATGCTTCTTCAGCCACCAGGGTTTCGTTCAACAGACTGGTAAAGCACCAGACAAATCGCAGGTCGAGACTGACCCAGCGAGTCAGCATGTAGCCCAGGTCGAAAACACCGCCCACTTCCATGCCGGAGGTGGCCACCGTATTTTCGCGAGTTTCGCCACTGGTAGAAAATTCAGAGGAACCGGTGAGCTTCAGGCCGAGATTCACACCGGCACCGATGAAGAAGCCCCAGTCTTCGACGGTATAGCGGACAACCATGGGGATTTCAAACATCATAATGTCGATGCTTGCCTCGTTGGTGTAAATCTCCATGTCCTTTTCGTAGGTGTAATAGCGGTAGTTGAAAGTCAGTTCTGGAACCAGGCTCAAGTGCTTGATGCCCAGGTTCATCTTGACCAGAAGACCGCCACCGATCTGGAAGCCGGTTCCCCAACCATCGGAGTTGTGACCCAGGAAGGTGTTGGCGCCGACCTGACCGCGGACGCCAAGGAGCACGGCGCGAGCGAAACCTTCGTTACGCTGACGTTCAATGTCGGATTTCTTGGTGGATTGTGCCTTATACTTGGCATAGGCGCTGGCGTATTCTTCGTCATTGGCGAATTCGCTGTCGGCGGAGCCGTCATAGGTGGCTTCTTCTTCGACGGGTGCCTTGTTGGCGTCGTCGGCAGAGACCCATTCATCGTCGCTGGGAGTTTCGCTGTCCTGGGCCCATACGGGCATGGAGAGCGCCATAGTCAGTGCTGCTAAAAGGCTAAACTTCTTGAAATTCATGATGTAAAAATAAAAAACTAGCTTGGAATACCAGCTAGCTAAAATATTTTATTCGTGTAAAAATAGTGTTGAAAAAAAAGTTTACTTAAGAAACGGGAAGTTTAGTCTCTAAAGTAGGAGAGTTACACCCAAAGTTACGTGGCTTGTAAAGAGCTTGGTTTTCATCAGGGTGGATTCGGCGATAACGTCCTGGTCCAGCAGGTTTGTGTAGTTCTGGACATAGCGCAGGTCGACCTGCAGATTTTTATTGATAACGTAACCGATGTTCAGGAGGCTGCCCAGTTCCACGCCGACGGTGGGCATAGTGTTGCTGCGCTTATCCTTGTAATGTTTATCCTTGGTGTCGACGGTCTGCTTGAATTCGGTTTCGCCTGACATCTTGAGACTGATGTTTGCGCCCAGGCCCAGGAAGAATCCGTCTTCATCGAAGGCGTACTGGATAAAGGCGGGAATCTGGAACAGCATTTCAGAAATGCTTGCTTCGTTGTGGCTGTAGTCGTTGTCGCCTTCGTAGCTGTAGGTGCGGTAGCTGAAATCCAGGCCGGCGGCGACAGAGAAATCGTTTCCGATGGGGAGCTTGGCGATGGCGCCTGCTTCTAGGTCGAAGCCTACGTTCCAGCCGTCGGTATGGTTTCCGAGGATGTTCATGTTTGCGCCGGCACCGGCTCTGAAGCCGAACTGGATGGACTTGGAGAAGCCTTCTTTGCGGGCGCGGTATTCGCTGGCGTTTTCCTGCACGTAGTTGGCGCGGGTGTCTTCGTCATCGAAGAATTCTGTTACCTTCGTGGAATCCGCTGCCTTGGTGGAGTCCTGTGCTACGGAATCCTGGGCGGTTGAATCCGTGCCGTATACGACGGTCTTTACTCCGTTTTCATCTACAGTCTCTACACCGTTTGCGTTGTCGCTCTGCGTATCATCCGTAGAATTGGAAACTTCGTTAAATTCCATTCCGCAACCGTCGCCGACGCAACCACTATTGTCCTCTTCGCCGGAACCTTCGAAAACTCCCTGGGCGAATGCGATGGAACAGAATCCGCCTAGGGCAATTGCCATGGCGATGGTCAAAATCGGCTTGTGAGAAAACTTAGGTGCGAACATACTAGAATTATAACATTTTGAAAACACTTTGTTTATGTATTTTCTAAATTTTTCGCCGTAAAATTTTAACTAGCCGTGAGGTATGAGGTCGCCTGCCTTGGCGGGCTTTGAGGTTTGAGTTGAATAGTGGCGCTTCGCGCATCATAAAGGTGCAGCGAAACTGCGATTATAAGGCTCGTTACTCGTTGCTCATAACTCACCGCTGAACGAGGAAAAAATGGCAAAGTATAATCCGCAAGAAATTGAAACCAAGTGGCAGGCTTACTGGGCTGAACATCAGACCTTTAAGACTGGCACCGATCAGTCTAAGCCCAAGTTCTACTGCTTGGACATGTTCCCGTATCCCAGCGGCGCAGGCCTCCATGTTGGCCACCCGGAAGGTTACACCGCAACGGATATCATTTGCCGCTACAAGCGTTCCAAGGGTTTCAACGTCTTGCACCCCATGGGTTGGGATGCCTTCGGCCTCCCCGCTGAACAGTATGCAATCCAGACCGGTACACACCCGGCAATCACCACCAAGAAGAACTGCGACAATTTCCGCCGTCAGATCCAGCGCCTCGGCCTTTCTTACGACTGGGAAAAGGAAGTGAACACCACCGACCCGAAGTACTACAAGTGGACCCAGTGGATTTTCAAGCGTCTTTACGGCACCTGGTTCGATGAGGTCCAGCAGAAGGGCCGCCCCATTGAAGAACTGCCCATCCCCGCCGATGTTCAGGCTCAGGGTGCAGCAGAAGTTCGCAAGTTCAAGGATTCTAAGCGCCTTGCTTATTATGCCGACGCTCAGGTCTGGTGGTGCAAGCACTGCAAGATTGTTTGCGCTAACGAAGAAGTTTTGAACGACGGTTCTCACGAAAAGTGCGGCACCAAGGAAGTGGAACGCCGTAACCTGAAGCAGTGGCTCATGCGTATCCCCCATTATGGCGACCGCTTGCTGAAGGGCCTCGATAAGCTTGATTGGCCCCAGGGCGTGAAGGACATGCAGAAGAACTGGATCGGCAAGAGCCAGGGCGCAGAAGTAGATTTCGCAATCGCTGATGCCAACGGCAAGCCCACCGAAAACAAGCTCCGCGTCTATACCACCCGTTGTGATACCCTGTTCGGTGCAACTTACATGGTGGTGGCTCCGGAACACGCTCTCGTCCCGACCCTCACTACCCCGGAACAGAAGGAAGCTGTGGAAGCCTACGTTCACGCCGCCGCTCTCAAGAGCGACCTGGACCGTACCGAACTTGCCAAGGAAAAGACCGGCGTGTTTTCTGGCTCCTATGCTATCAACCCGCTGACCGGCACCAAGATTCCGGTTTGGGTGGCTGACTACGTTTTGACTGGCTACGGCACCGGCGCCATCATGGCAGTGCCCGCCCACGATACCCGCGACTTTGAATTCGCAAAGAAGTTCAACCTGCCTGTTATCTGCATCATGGAACCGGACGCTTCTTGCCCGGAAGACGTGAAGCCTCAGGTTCTCGCTGGCGAAGCATGCTGGGCTGCCGACGGCACCTACATCAACAGCCAGAACGATACCCTCTGCCTCAACGGCCTCAACAAGGAAGCTGGCAAGGCTAAGGTAATCGAATGGCTGGAAGCCAACAAGATCGGTAAGGCTACCGTGAACTACAAGCTCCGTGACTGGCTCTTCAGCCGTCAGCGTTACTGGGGCGAACCGTTCCCCATCATCCACTGGGAAGATGGCGAAATCTCTACCGTCGATGACGACCAGCTGCCGGTTCAGTTGCCGGAACTCCAGGACTACAAGCCGGGTGATGGCGGTCAGTCTCCGCTTGCGAACGCTACCGAATGGCTCCAGGTCACGGACAAGAACGGCCGCAAGGGCATCCGCGAAACGAATACCATGCCGCAGTGGGCTGGTTCTTGCTGGTACTACCTGCGCTACATCGACGCCTGCAACGGCGACGCCTTCCTCGCGAAGGAACTTGAAAAGTACTGGATGCCTGTTGACCTTTATGTGGGCGGTGCAGAACATGCAGTGCTTCACTTGCTGTACAGCCGTTTCTGGCACAAGGTCCTCTTCGACCTGGGCCTCGTCTCTACCGACGAACCCTTCCAGAAGCTCTTTAACCAGGGTATGATTCTTGCCTTCGCTTACGAAGACGCAGCCGGCTCCAAGGTTCCCACCGACGAAGTGGAAGAAAAGAACGGCAAGTTCTTCAAGAAGGGTACCGACATCGAACTGAAGCAGATCGTTGCCAAGATGAGTAAGTCCCTGAAGAACGTTGTGAACCCGGACGACGTGGTTCGCGACTACGGTGCAGACAGCCTTCGTTTGTACGAAATGTTCATGGGTCCTCTGGATGCCGTGAAGCCTTGGCAGACCAAGGGCATCGAAGGTATGAACCGCTTCCTGGGCCGCGCATGGCGTTCTGTGGTAGGCGACGACGATGCTGCTCCCGTCTTCGTTGACGAAGCCGCTCCCGAAGAAATCCAGAAGATTATGCACCAGTCCATCATCAAGGTTACAAGCGACATTGAAAACATGAGCTTCAATACCGCTATCAGCCAGCTGATGATCTTCAACAACGAAATGATGAAGATGGACAAGCGCTACCGCGAACCTTGCGAAACCTTCGTAAAGCTCCTGCAGCCCTTTGCTCCCCACATCGCCGAAGAAATGTGGAGCATTCTCGGTCACGAAGGATCCCTCACCAACGTGGCATGGCCTGAAGCCGACGCTTCCAAGGCTGTGGAAAACACCGTCGAAGTCGTGTTCCAGGTGAACGGCAAGCTCCGTGCCAAGGCAAGCGTCGCCAAGGACATGGACAAGGCCGCTTTGGAAGCCCTCGCCATGGAAAATGACCGCGTGAAGGAATTCACTAATGGCAAGACTGTGGTTAAGGTT
Organism: Fibrobacter sp. UWH1; assembly: GCF_002210365.1. Taxonomy (NCBI): domain Bacteria; kingdom Pseudomonadati; phylum Fibrobacterota; class Fibrobacteria; order Fibrobacterales; family Fibrobacteraceae; genus Fibrobacter; species Fibrobacter sp. UWH1. The sequence goes on along the minus strand of NZ_MWQG01000003.1, from coordinate 26,171 downwards.
ATCGCAGTTCCTGGTAAGCTGGTGAATATCGTGGTGAAGTGAAAGGTCCCTGAGCCTGTCGAAGGGCCCTTGCATCGACAAACGTCATCCTGAGGCGCGTCGCGCCGAAGGATCCAGACCCGCAAAAAATTAGACCGTAGCCTAACCGCTGCGGTCTTTTTTTATAAAAGGGGAAGACTCCCCCTGGTTCGCACTTTGTTGCTCTCCACCCCCTCTACGTGGGCTCAGACGCCGCCCCCGTAACGCCCCGGCTTACTTCCTACTTTAAAATAGAGGGTGTTTCACGCCTAGACGGGCGAATGGGCGCTTGCTTTTCTTTGAAATAGATTGTATATTTGAAACAACAGGACCCCCCGCACCTCTCATTGATGTGTCCCAGGGGGGACATTTTTTTATGGAAACAAAAAGGGCAACAACTTATAGGGAACAAGTAGAAAAAATCAAACAACGTGGCTGTTGTATTGAGAATGTTGATGATGCTGTTCGCTGCCTTGAGTCCATAAATTATTACAGATTGTCTGCATATTTCCTGCCATTTAGAAAAGCCGATGGTACCTATAATGCCGGAACAAGTTTCTCAAGAATTGTGCAGATATATGAATTTGATCGACTGTTGAGAAGATCGCTTTTTTCGGCTCTTGAAGAAATAGAAATTTCTATGAGGGCGAGACTTGCTTATTTTCATGCGCATAAATATAGCCCTGTTGGCTATTTGGATGCGTCGATTTATTCTCGCTCGCACAAACACCAAAAATTCCTAGAAACTTTCAATAGAGAAGTTGAACATAGCTCTAATGTTCCTTTTGTGAAGCATCACCAGGATTGCTATGATGGCGTGTTCCCTATTTGGGTGGCCGTGGAATTATTTTCGTTTGGCATGCTGTCCTATTTTTATGCGGACCTTGTTCTTGCGGATCAAAAACACTTTGCGAGTGAATGTTATAAGACCGTCCCGAAAAATCTAAAAAGTTGGCTGAGGTGCGCAACAGACTTGCGAAATATCTGTGCCCATTATGGAAGGCTTTACTATAGGATTTTCTCCGCAATTCCTGCAAACATTGAGGAAGTTGAAGAAAAGGATGAACGCTCTCTTTGGGCGGCGTTCCTTGCTGTGCGGAACTTGTATCCGAATCCTCAAAAGTGGAATGAAGAATTTCTCCCGTCAATTAAGGCGTTGTTTGAAAAGTATTCGTCAGCTATTCAATTGGAGCACATCTCTTTCCCAAAAGATTGGGCGGTGAAGGCGATTGCCAAGGAAGTGTAATCCTTGACGAAATCATCAGCTCGGCATATCGTCTGATGATTTACGAAACTTTTTCCCACAAAAAAGGGCGAGGAACGTCTTCGCCAAAGATGGACCTGGGTCTTGCGATTTTTCAGCGATTCAAACTGTGTAGAGCATGTCCCTATCAAGACGTATGTTCGATATTTTGCGAATATAGGGGACATTTTTTGTTTTTGACATAAAAAGTCACCAGTTTTTAATAGATTTAGATTGAAGGTGCTGAGATGAATCTTAAAGAGTTGCTGAAATTTCTTTTTCCTGAATACCAGATTTTTACTGCGGCAAAGAACTTGCCTCAGGGTTTGAGGGCAACCCAAAAAGTACAATCTACATCGTCTGTAGAAAAAACGGTATTGAAAAGCGAATCGAAATCGGAATCTGTGAAATCAGAACCGAAAGGGCATGAACCGGAAAAAGGGTTCGCTACGATTTTTACAAGACAGGATTCCAAGGCTTCAGCACATGCTGTAAAGGACAATGCAAAATCTTTTAATTTTAATCCTGTTCCCAAGGAACTTGCAAAAATTTGGATTGGGTCTGAAAAGGATATTCAATCCTTGGTTACTGCATTTAAGCGTCCTTTTGTAAGTGGGTACGAAGAAGAAAAGCCGAAAAACTCCATTCTTCTTTTGGGACACCTTAGTAGGGGAAAGGCTTATGCAATCCAGTGCATCAGTAAAATTCTCTGCCAACAAAAAATTTTGACATCATCGTCTGCGGAGATTATTGATCTTGGCCGTTATGCGAGCGATTCTTCTGGAACTTTGTTCTTGAGCGATATATATGCTTGCCTGAAGTCTAAGGCTGATGTCATTATATTTGAGCAACCGGAAAAAGCAGGGGCTGGTGAATTGGATATTCTTCAGCAGTTGTTGGAAAATGGCGTTTGTAAACTGAATAAGCGTTATGTGTCTAATAACGGAATGCTGATGGATGCGACGGGAGTTCTTCACTCCAATCCGATTTCTGAAATTTCTGCCAATGGCAAATTTTTTGTTTTTATTAGTACACTTCCCAAGGCGAAAATACTTTCTGTTCTTGGGAATAAGATTACGAAATTGTTCGGTGATGTTATTGAACTGGAACCGATCTCGCAAAAGCAACTTCAGGATATTGCATTTACGGAATGCAGGGCTTTGATTGACAAATGTTCTCGGATGCTTCATATTGAAGCGTCTTTTGATGATGATGTTGTCAATGCACTTGTGAAGATATTTTCAAAAGATGCAGGTATCAAGGGCTTAAAGAAGTTCGTAGAAGAGTTCCTTTACAAGGGCCTCACTGAAATGCTTTTGCAAAATGCAATTGCGACGAATACGAAGATTCATCTTACCAGTGTAGAAAATGAATTCTTTGTATCTCTAGCCTCTGGCAAAAAATTGAATTTTGCTGATTATTCCAAAGATATAAATGCTTCGGAATTGGCTGATGTCAAGAAGGAACTTGACAACATTATTGGTCTGAAAAAGGTGAAGGATTACATTCGTGATTTGGAGACGAATGTCAAAATTCAGCAAATCAGAACGGCCAATGGTCTTCCGAAAGCGGATATCTCCATGCACATGATTTTTGCTGGAAATCCGGGAACGGGAAAGACTACTGTTGCGAGGATTGTCGCGAAATACCTGAAGGCTATAGGAGTGCTTTCCTCGGGGCATTTACGCGAAGTGACAAGAGCTGATCTTGTTGGACAATATCTTGGGCAAACCGCACAGAAAACAAATGAAGTCATCAATAGTGCTCTCGGTGGAGTCCTGTTTATTGACGAAGCCTATTCGCTTTGTCGAGATGCCGGAGATCCGTTTGGGCTTGAAGCCATAGACGCTATTGTAAAGGGGATGGAAGATAATAGGGAGAATCTTGTCGTCATTTTGGCTGGCTATGAATTGGAAATGAAGGATTTTCTTAAGACAAATTCCGGATTGAAATCCAGGTTCCCTAATATTGTTCATTTTGAAGATTACAGCTCCAAAGAAATGCTTGACATTGCAAAAGTTACTGTTAAGTCCAAGGGGTACAAAATGGATGCGGATTGCGAAAAACCGCTTCTTAGGATATTTGAGGCTTCGCAGGTCAAGGGCAAAAATGATGGCGGAAACGGAAGACTTGTCCGTAATGTTGTGGAGGCCGCGATTTTACAACAGTCGAAGCGTGTCGTGAAAAATCCTGTGAATTTGGATCTTTTAATTCCTGAAGATTTTGGATGCTTTGGACCTAAGGATTTTGATCTTGAAAGCGAATTGTCAAAAGTTATTGGACTTGATTCCGTCAAACAGTACATCCGGAGCTTACAAGCTCGCTTAAAGCTTAAGGAGGCTCGCAAACAAGCTGGATTGAAAACCTCTGACACGCAAACGATGCACATGATTTTTGCAGGCAATCCAGGCACCGGTAAAACGATGATGGCCAGGACCGTTGCGAATGTCCTTTACAATATGAATGTAATCACCACGAATAAGTTGGTGGAAACGGATCGCTCGGGACTAGTGGCCGGCTATGTTGGGCAGACAGCCATAAAGACAAGAGAGGTCATTGAGTCTGCACTCAACGGAGTCCTATTTATTGACGAGGCATATGCACTTGCCCAAGGTGGCCCTAATGACTTTGGCCGCGAGGCGATAGATACCCTTGTTAAGATGATGGATGATAATCGCGATAGATTGGTGGTGATTCTTGCAGGTTACAGTAGGGATATGGAAAATTTCCTGAATCAAAATGCTGGCTTGCATTCTCGATTTGCAAACATCATTGAATTCCCAGATTATTCTACGGATGAACTTATGCAAATTGCGGGCAAGTTCTACGGTGACCAGGGATATATTTTGGATGACGGTGCTAGCGAATGCTTGCGGAAAAATTTTGAATCAGCAAAGATGAACCCTCAATTTGGCAATGGTCGATATGTAAGAAACATCTTTGAAAAATCCCTGAATAATCAAGCTCTTCGACTGAGTGATTCCAATGATTTTTCCAAGACTGCGCTTACAACCATTACGGCCTGTGATTTGGAGGGGGTGTAGTGTGAATCAAGGAAACAGGTTCGGTGCTTACGCTTGGTCCATGAATGTACTTGCTGCGTGGATCATATTACTTTTTGTAACGATTGTTGAAGCTATAATATGTGTATCCATTTTGGATGGAACCTTGACTGTTGTATCGGGGAATTTGGCGATTACACTTGTCACTTTATTTTTCTTCATTCCTCCTTTTGTAATTACAGAGGAAATCTTTCAAGAAATTTATATAAGGAATCCTCTAATTCGCCCCCTGTATGCGACTACTTTAGCTTATTTAACAATCGTTGCGTTGATTCAGATATCGTATGCGATTTTTAATTCAAATTTGATTGCTTTGGGATTTTTGCTTCTTGGACGTTTTGTAATGTGCCTTTTCTTTCAAAAATATCCGATGGATTCTTTGAATGTTTGATTCGGTAAGAACATTTTTTGCAGGAATGTGGTTTTGCTTAGTGCTGATTCCCACTATGGTATTGGGAGCACTTTTTTATTTAGGAATCTTAATGTTTATTCTATCTATGCTTACTACGGGCTATAGTTTGCCTAGTTTTGGACTGACATATTTTAAAATAGTGTCTATTCCTTTTTTGCTGACAAATATATTTTTTAGACGTTGCTATACCATGATTGACAAACTTTATCCGTTCAGTATTTTTGCTCTGTGTAATTTTTTTATTGTTGCGTTGGCTGAAAAAATTCTTGCTTATGGATTTGATGTCATTGAACCAACAAGGCATCTGTTGACAATTATTGCTGTAATAGTTCAAGTATTGGTGTGTAGAATTATTATGGGATTTTATTTTAGAAAACATCCGTTTAATTAGGATATAGAATTTTTATGGAACAGAAAAAACGTAAAATGAAAATTGAAGGGGTTGCTCACGCTGAGCTGAATGGTGGAGAAACTTCTTCCTCTAGATTGGGGATTGAAAAAGATACTCCTGACATTCAATCCTTTTCTCCGGCACAAAATGAATCTTTACGAAAGGATATGAAAACGGAAACATCGAAGGATGATGTCGATGTCAAACAGAAGGAAAAAATTGATAAGTTTTCCGATGCTGTGGATGGAAACAAGGATTGTCTTCATGAAAATTCTTCGCCTGAAACGGTCGTTCGTCGTAAAAAGAGATTGGTACTTTGGTCAGCAGTTTTGGCAGGACTTTTGGCAATTTCTTTTGCAGTGCGAGGTGTTAGTCCCATGGACACCCCTATTAGCACGAGTGTTGGTGCTCAGGAAATCTTGAAACAGCAGTGGTCGGACAAATTGGAACTTGGGGCTAGGTTAGTAAAGAACGATGATCAAATAACCGTTCGGCAAGCGGATATGGTAATAACGCATGACAAGACTGAAAAGTCGACTAAGGTTCATATTTGGGACTATGCCGCTGAGGATGGAGATTATGTTCAACTTAAAGTAGATGGAGTTGCTATTACAGAACCGTTTATGATACATCACAAACAAGTTTCTTTTGATGTTCCCGCAGAATCCAAAGTGGAAGTCGTTGGAATTCGTGATGGCGGTGGTGGAATTACATATGCAATTCGTTATGATGTTAATGGTACTGTTTATCTCAATGGCATGGGTATCGGTGGCTCTAATACATATACATTGACTCGAAGCCAAGTGACGGAATAGTTTTTGAAGGAAACAACCCATAACGGATTCGTTATGGGCTGTTTTTTTGTATTAAACGCTATATCCGGGACCGTGTGTATTCAAATCCACTAGCGGTTTATTTACTTTCTTCCTTTTCTTTATTACGAGTTCTGTTTTATTCAAACACCATCTTTTGTTCTAAAGGCCGTTGCGATAAATTCTTGCTCGCTTCGCGAAATGCCTATGTCTGTTGCGACCTTTTGCCACTTTGAAACAACGTCGTTTGTTTTTTTGATAATCCTGTTTGCATCGCTTGGCGCGATGCCGAAATAGGGCGCAACTTCTCTTGCCAAATTGTAATCTAGATTTGCTTCGCTTTCGTTAATGTTCAACGAAAGTTCTGTTCCATATTCGTCGGGTGTCAAGTCATAAGCTGGTGACAGTGTCCAGCCTTTGGGCGTTAAGAGGAAACCGTGGTTTCTCAGGTGGTCGTCACAATTGGAAATGGCAATGTTGAAAATAATTCGTTTGAAAAGCTGCTCTAAGTTGCCTTGCACATTTACGCAATGTTCAGAAATCCACTCTACCAATTCAAGGTAGCTGGCTCCGGTTCCTCCATTAGCTCCATCGTTATAATCCAAATGCGTCATTGCCGATGTAAAATGCTTGCGGACGTTATTTTCTGTTCGGTCAAATCTTTTTGTTAAAAAAGTGTGATATTTGGAACCGAGTTTAATGCATTTAAAGTCGCTGATTTCTACACCGCATTTTTTTGCAAGAGTCATGCAGACAGTTTCCCAAGCTCCGACATCTTTTCGATCTTTTTTACTTGGGAACTTGGCTATCCATAGATGACCATGTTCATCGACAACATTTGCTTTTGGTCGCGCTCCTCCGAGAGAACTTCCTGGACGTAATAGCATTTTTAACCAACGGTCATCAATGGAATTTTCATCCTGTTCCAATTTTAGGCTGGCGGCCTCTAATTTTCGAAGGGATTCCCAAGGTGGTGTCGCTAGTTCTTTGTCGTTGTCGATGAAATCACCGTCAAGACTCTGTTTGAATCGCAGGGCTCCCATGCGGCTCTCATCAAAAACTCCCAGTAGATAATCTAATTCAGTCCTGGGAATTACGGGGCGTCCTTCCTTTCTAGCCAAAATAGTTTCCCTGCGGTCAATGAGTTGTCGCCCCCAACGGTCGGGAGTGGAATCTAAGAAAACGCCAAAGTTATCTTTGTCAGTAGGTGCGTATTGTTTTCCCCGAAATAGGCTTAGGTTAGGATCAAAAATTTGAAAAATGGGATTGTTTAGCCAGAACTTGTCAAATTCAAAGGAGAAAATGCTTTTGTCTCGTTGCAAGGTTTCTTGCAGAATGCCCATGAGAACAGGCTCGAGGACCTGCTCGTTATGGAAGAATACGTATACGGACCGATTATTCATTTTGCGAGACCTTATTTCTTGCTGGCGCGTTCTCTTACGTTTAGTTTTGCGTCTTGGAGTTTTCTGCCGAGTTCGTCATCTTTTGCTACAAGGAGTATATCACTTGCAAGTCCCAACGCAATCAGTACCCTAAAATAATGGCCCATGGAGACGCCTTCATCACCGCTTTCGATTTTTATCAAGGTGCCACGAGAAATGTCTGCCCGTTCGGCGATTTGTTCTGCCGAGAGGTCGCGGCGAAGTCTGGCTAGTTTTATCTGCTTGCCAAGGTTATTTAAAATTCTTTTCTGCGATGGTAATAATGCTCTTTTCATAATGTTTTATATAATGTACAAAAATTGTTTGAAATGTTCAATATATTGAACATTATGAATGAACTTTATGGACTTGTCTATGAACTTGACCATTTAGATGAAAATGTTCCTGTACTGGTAAGAATGCGTCAAAAGCGTCCTTTTATACCCATTTTTGTTCGTCACTTTTCCATTCTAGTAAAAAGTCTCTATTGTCGAAGTAGGCTTGCATTGGCGATTCAAGAAATTTCTGCAAGGATTCAATGACATTTTGAAATGGAATCTCGGACAATTTTGCTTTTTTCAGAAAAGCTTTCCACTTGGTTCCCATAGATTGATCGTTGTGAAATTGAAGGACTTTCTGAAAACGATTCATATCGTAATTACGTTGTCGATTTTCGAATGTCCTTGCAATGGCGGTTTTCAATGTTACACCGTCAAAATCAAAATTTTGAAGAATGAAGTGAATGTCAAAATAGTCCTTCATTCGACTGGAAAGTTCCATTCGATCAAGGATAGCATCAATTTTTTCTGCGATGATTGTTTCCACGGGGTAAACTCTTACTTGAGGGCTTGAAAACCCTTCGACTTGAACAGGGAAGTTTGCTGTTTTCGGCTTTGGAATGATTGTGTCTCCAAATCCAAAATCAATGTTTATCCCTGTACGGGTGTTTTTGATTTTCACGATGAGAAATGCAGAAACCCCAGTGTATTTCTTTTCTTTGGCAATCTCTTTTAGATTTGCCAATTCGAAAGTTACAAAGTCATTTTCTGATTCCGTATTTATTATCTCGTGAATGATTTCGCGCATTCTTTCTGGAGAATTTGAGAGGTTCTCAACGAGAAAATCTGCGTCTCGGGTTGTTCTGCTTCCAAAATTTGAAAGCGCGTAAATGAGCAGGCCGCCTTTCAAAATAAATGTATCTTTGTATTTTGAAAGGTTGATTCTGCGGATGAATTCTTCCTGGCAAAATAGCTGAAGGCTTTGCATGCTGTTCCAGCCCATTTCCTTGGATTTATTTCGTATTTTGGCAAGTACCGATGCTGCGCGATCAGCCATTGAACAGAACCTCCATAATTTCTCTAACTTTCTTTTGTACTCGCATTTTCCGGGCGTAATCCAGAAGTTTCATTAGATTCTTCTGAGGGTCGCTTGCGTAAGCGTTCAAGGCTTTGTTGAATAGCTCGCTGTCTATTTTGTTGCGGTACTTGAAGCAGTCGCAGACGCATCGTTCTCGGTCGTAAATTTTTAGTTCGAACCCGTTGAAGTTTTCCGTGCTTAGCCCAAGGTCGAAAAGTTCTTCTTGCACATAACGCGTTTTTAGAAAAAGGCCGTCAATTTTAAGTCTGGAACGTGAAAATGACCTAGGCACGGAAATTGTCCAATCCGTGGGGGCGTGATCGCTATAGCCGTAATAGTAGAGTGCCGATTCCATGCAGATGACTACATCGGGCAAGAGTTCTGCAAGCAGTCGTTCTTCTGCTATTTCGTTCGTCGGAACGGCACTGTACACGCCTTTGCGAACTCTGTAAAGTTTTCCGCTAGTGCAGAATCTAGACAGCTCGTCATTGTGGATTCCGTTTTCGTTGAAGTCGGATGTTCTGACAATGCCGTCGTATGAGGCTACAATATCGTGTGCTACCATGATTTTGGACATGGTCTAAATATACAATATTTAATACACAAATGCAAATGTTTGTGTATTGTTTATTGTGTGTAAAAATCTACGGCATATTTATAAATGTGCCGTAGAAATTTGTATGTTTTTTGTTTAAATTGAAGAATTGTGGGTCTTTTTCTTGCTTTTTTTATGAGAAAAAGACCTTGCTTGGCAATAACCCGAAATTTTAAACCATCGGTAAAAATTTAAATTTTACCGATGCATGTGTTGACCGAAACTCTTTCCGATCTTGAAGCTGAAAAATCAGCTCTGCTAAAACGCTTGCAGGAGATTGATGAGCGGATAGCCTTGCTAAAACGCTCCGCTGCTGTTATTGATAAATTTTCTCCTGCCTCGGAAAAGGTGAAGTTGTATCAGTCGCTTTTTCAGGGGCGTCCAGATGTCTATGCAAGGCGTTTTGAAAGTGCCAAAACGGGAAAGTCGGGCTATCAGCCGGTCTGTAAGAATGAGTGGGTGCCGGGAGTTTGCAACAAGCCAAAGGTAAAATGCGGAGATTGTTCAAGTCGATGTTTTTTGCCGATGACGGCATCGGTAATCGAAAATCACTTGAGAGGTGAGGAACCTTGCTGGAATGGTTCGCGCCCTTTTGTTGTTGGAATATATCCTCTTTTAGAAGATGACACCTGTAAATTCCTTGCAGTGGATTTTGATGATGGCGATTGGCTGGATGACGCATCTGCGTTTATGTCGGCCTGTAAGGCTGAAAATATTTTTGCTTCGTTAGAACGTTCCCGCTCTGGTTGCGGTGGGCATGTATGGATTTTCTTTGACGAATGCATTCCTGCGAAACTTGCTCGAGAGCTAGGTTCTGCTCTGATGACGAAGGCCCTTGATTTGCGTCCGCAAATTGGAATGAATTCTTTTGATAGATTTTTCCCGAATCAGGATTTTATGCCAAAGGGTGGCTTAGGAAATCTGATTGCTTTGCCGTTACAAAAAAAGGCTCGTGAGAAAAATCATTCGTCGTTTATAAATCCTGATACCGGTGATGTTTATGAGGACCAATGGGCGTACCTTTCTTCAATACAGAAAATAGGCAAGAGTTTTGCTGAAGATTATGTTTTTAAGGCCAAGTCCCATCGTGAAATTTTGCCTGTTTCAGATGCTTCTGTTGACGATGAACCATGGAAAAGTAGTCCGAGTTATCCTGAAATAAAGGCTGTATTACCGCAAAAAATAAACATCACTATCAGCAATCAAATTTTTATTGAATCTGCGGGGTTGCCTGCCTTATTCCGAAATAGAATTTTGAGGTTGGCATCATTTCAGAACCCGGAATTTTATCAGGCGCAGGCCTTGAGATTGCCGGTGTGGGGAAAACCAAGGATTCTTTATTGTTATGATTTTTACCCGAAGCATATCGCGATTCCTGTTGGTTGCTTTGACAAGTTGATTAATTTGCTGCAGCATTATAATATCGAACCTGTTGTTAATGATGAACGAAATTGCGGGCTGCCGATGGATGTTTCTTTTGAGGGAAATCTTTATCCTGAACAGTTGCTTGCTGCAGAAGCTTTGTTGAAACATGAAAATGGAATTTTGTCCGCGACAACAGCCTTTGGTAAGACAGTTGTTGCCCTGTGGCTTATTGCGAAACGAAAAGTCAATACATTGATTCTTGTGCATCGTACACAACTTATGGATCAATGGGTGGAGCGAATTTGCGCATTTCTAAATGTTCCCAAAAAAGAAGTTGGACAATTTAGCGGAACTAAGAAGAAGCATTTCGGTAAAATTGATGTGGCTCTGATTTCTAGCGTTTATCGTGATGGAAAAACTGTAGAATGGCTTAATGAATATGGGCAAGTTATTGTAGATGAGTGCCATCATATTTCGGCGTTTTCTTTTGAGCAGGCGGTTCGCCAAAGCGATGCTCTTTATAAGGTGGGGCTGTCGGCGACCTTGTCTCGTAAGGATGGGCAACACCCGATTGTTTTAATGAATTTGGGACCAGTGCGTTATTCTGTTAGTGCGAAGAAACAGGCTACGGAACGAGATTTTTCTCATTCTGTAATTGTGCGAAATACAGATTTTCGTCTCCAGAATGATGCCGCTAAATTGCAAATACAGGAAGTCTTTAACGAACTTTGGCAAGACGAAAAACGAAATGAGCTGGTTGCTGGTGAAATTTTACAGGCTTATAAGGAGCGTCGTCAAATTCTTGTGCTGTCTGAAAGGACAGAGCACCTGGACTGGTTTTACGAACGTTTGCATGCAGATGTTGAACACCTTTTTCTTTTGAAAGGTGGTATGGGAAAGAAACAGCTAAAACGCATTATGGAAGAAATCAATGATGCGAAGATTGATTCGAATATCGTAATTCTTGCAACCGGCCGTTACATTGGCGAGGGCTTTGACCTCAAGGAACTGGATACTTTATTCTTGCCTTTTCCTATTTCGTGGAAGGGAACGCTGGCGCAGTATGTGGGAAGATTGCATCGCGAATCTGTTGGAAAAACAGAAGTTCGCGTATATGACTATGTTGACGGGAATGTTCCTGTTTTGGCAAGAATGCATCAAAAGCGTGTTAAGGGATACGAGGCTCTTGGATATCACCTGTCGTGATTACTTCAGCGAAATCCTGTCGCGGTTCTGCCTTGTTTCGAAGTTGTAGTTCTTTTCGAGAAATTCCCTAGGCTGGTTGAAAAGTTCCGTAGCCTTTTTCAACGTAATGCCAGAAAAGATGAACCTGCATGCATCCTTGATGGATATGTTGTTCTGCTCGCACATTTTGAAAAATTCGTCGGCATTGTTGCACTTGATGTTCCTTGCGCCGGGAGCAAACTGAAATGTGTCGGCTACATCGTCGGAACAATCTTTCAGTGCAGAATAGAGCAGGGGCTCAATATCTTCGACAAAGCCCTTGCATGCCTTTAGGAAAGCAAAAAGTTGTGCCACATTTTTTTGATTTTCCTTAACGCTTGTGACGTCTCCATTTTGGAAAAATAAGGCTAGTGTATTCAGTCCGGCAAGAACGTCTCCTTCGGGAACGAATTCTCGCCAGTCCATAAGTTGATCAATTGGATTTTTCATAGTTTCCTTTGACAAATTCTATCAGGGCTTTGAAATCGCCACGGTCTGCATCATGAAGCGATTCTATGTACTTGTTACGCAAATCGGTTATATCAGTTAAATTGCCGTTTCCCCAATGCAACCTGTTTTCTCCATGCTGTTGCATAAACATGTCTGCCATCAGTCGGGAGACTCGTCCATTGCCATTGGGAAACGGATGTATTAAAACAAGTCTGTGGTGTAATCGAACCGCGATTTCCAAATTCGAGAAAGTTTGATTTTCTACCCAGAAAGAAACGTCGTCGAACAGAGCCTTTAATTTTGTTGGGATATGATATGGAGCCACACCAATATTTCTTTCTGTAGAACGGTATTCTCCAGCCCATTTCCAAACTTGACCGAACATTTTCTTATGCAACTTTCGCAAAAACGAATCATTTAAAACATCAATCCTTTTTTGATTGGTCAACCAAGTTTCTGCTTCCAGAATATTTCTTGTTTCTAGCTCGTTCAGTTCTTTACGAGTAGTAATCCACCTGGGTTTGAGACCTTCGCGTTCTTCTGGCGACAGAGGTGTGGAGTTGTCATCAGTCGAAAAAATATCTGCCATCAATCGTCCCAAATTTGCTTGATATTTTTATTGATCATGTCATTTGTCAAATCTTCTAGAATGTGCGGGTCTTTAGCAAGCTGATCTTCGAGAGCCATGTTCGAGTTGACAATTGATAACGTTTTGGCAGCTTTCTGTTGGGCCTGGTTTTGAATCATTTTATCTAAGGGTTCTTTTGGAACAAAACCATAAACGAAATCGCAGCCCAATCCACTTGCGATTTTTTTCATTGTGGAAATTTTGAGATTGTCCTCGTTCTGCTCCATTTTTGCAATACGAGGTTGACTAACACCAAGCCTATTTGCGAGCTGCAACGCAGTCATCCCAAGAGCCTGGCGGATGGACGAAATCCAGCCCTGCTTTGGCGGAACATGATCCACGACATTAGCAAAGCCCTCTATTTTGGTTGTGAGCGAGCGAAGGAGCAATATTCTTTGATTCATTATATAACTTTTAAGTTTTATTTTTCTGTATAAAAATAACAAAAAGATTATACAAACGCAATAAGAACATAACACTAGTGTTATATGTTCATGAAATCTATTGATATTGTAAGGAATGCTGATAAAGTTCAAGAATCCATCTCCTTCCCTGCGGACATGCGAAAACGGCAGGGCATAAACCAAAGTTTGCCAAATGCACTTTTGTGCACTATAAAAATATAGTTTAGAAAATTTTGGATGTCAAGGGGCAATAAACGAAAAGATTCCGGCTCAGTCCTCACTTTGCTTCGCAACGTACTTTTCTATGTACGCCGCTGGCGTCAGGATTTCTGGTCTAGCAAGATTCAGGTCCATAAAATCCTTGTCGCCTGTGACAAGGACATCAATATTCCCAGTAAACGCGCTCAGAAGCACCGGATAGTCATTTGGATCTCGGATTGGTACCACTTGTTTGAATTTTTCCGGGATGATTACAAATTCGAAAGATATAGCCGAGATGAATCTTTCTAAAGCTTCCGTCTTTGTCGAAAACTTTTTCTTGACGACTTTACGCAATTCATCAAGCAGAAAATTTGAAATCACAAGTTCATGAAAAGAGAAAACATTTTCAAGAAGCGAGTCAAATTTCTGCCCGGGGAATAAAAGCGCGGAAAGCAAGACGTTGGTATCGAGCATTACTCGCAATGCTAATCCCGTTCATCCTTGATCATCTTTGTGACATCGTATTCGCACTTTATGTCGGCGGCCATTGCCATGCCGGAAAATTCAGACTGGGCTTGACGCAGAGCCAGCATTGATGAATTCACAAGAACAATCAGGTTGCCTTGCTCAACAAAAGCCACATGGGAGCCTTCTTGAAGGCCCAGTTTTTTGCGGATTTCGATGGGAATGGTTACTTGTCCTTTTGAAGATACTTTTGCTGTCTCCATAATTCTTTACTTTCCTTACTTTCTTTACCTAAATATAATAACATTATTCGACAATGGCAACAAAGGAAAGAAAAACGTTTAACTATATTCTCCTTGACATAGCTTGGCAGAAATGCCGGGCGTTTGATTTTAGGGTATTTGTCCTTAATCTCGCAATCGAAATCTGGAAAATAGCAGAAAAGAAAATAATGAAGAAAATCCTCCTTATTCTAATGTCCTTCGCATGGAATGTTTTTGCCTTAGATTGCCTAAACATATTCGATCATAATGACTTTGGAGGAATGTATGCCTTTCCAGGTTATGTTTTAGACAGTACATATCGAGCCTATCCAATGGATGGTTGGGATGGCGAATCTTTTTTTACGGACTATTATTATGAGACCTCAAAATTAAAATGGGATGGCAATACGCTTTCTGAATTATGCAAATCAAAAAGAGTTGCCATGGACGATAAGGTTGAAGAATCGAACTACACGTGTGCACCATCGCCGGCTACAATTTCATACCAGCAAAAAGACGAATACTTTTCTGTTGTTGGGGATTTCCCAGATAGACCATGGCTAGACCAAAGAATATTCAAGGATTCCATCTTTATTCTCAACTACGAGTATACTGTTGATTCCATTTACAAAGTCATAAAGAATGATTCGATATTTATATACGCAAACAGGGGCCCCGATGATGATGGGGAAAGTAGAGAAGATGAAAAATTCGTTGTTGTAAGAGATCCTGCAAATAACAAGCATTGCCTGGAATACGAATACTACTATAATGGTGGCGATTGGAAAATAAAAAACAATGTCAGCAAAACCTATACCTTGGAAGAAACCGAAAATGGGTTTGTTGTCAAAGAGGCTGCAAGTGACAACGACTATACAATCGTTTATTTCGTGAAGATTGATTCAGAAAATACGACATCTATTGCGCGTAACAAACGTCCATCAAATATCAGGAAATTCCAATATTTTGATTTGCTTGGACGCCCTTCTGCAAAAAGAAGAAATCGTATCACGCCTGAGATTTTTTATTAAAGTAGAGCCAAAAATAACCCTACCACTATGAAAGCCTACGTCTATAAAGAACACAAGAAGTTTGAATTGATGGAAAAGCCGAAGCCTGTACTTCAGGATTCGAAGGATGCCATTGTCCGTGTGACCATGGGGAGCATCTGCACTAGCGATCTTCACATTAAGCATGGTTCTGTGCCGCGGGCGGTGCCGGGAATTACCGTGGGCCACGAGATGGTGGGCGTTGTGGAATCCGTCGGTGATGATGTGAAAAACGTGAAGGTGGGCGACCGCGTGACGGTGAATGTGGAAACTTTCTGCGGTGAATGCTTCTTTTGCAAGAATAGTTTCGTGAACAATTGTACCGACAAGAACGGCGGCTGGGCTCTGGGATGCCGCATTGATGGCGGCCAGACGGAATTTGTGCGGGTGCCTTTTGCAGATCAGGGCCTGAACAAGATTCCTGATTCTGTCAGCGACGAGCAGGCTCTTTTTGTAGGCGATGTTTTGGCTACAGGTTTCTGGGCGGCCCGCATTTCTGAAATCAAGACTGAGGACACGGTGCTGATTATTGGCGCTGGCCCTACAGGCATTTGCACGCTGCTTTGTGTGATGCTAAAGAATCCGGCGAAGATTATCGTTTGCGAAAAGGATGAAATGCGTCGCGAATTTGTGCGTAAGCATTATCCCCAGGTGATTGTGACTACGCCGGAGGAATGTGGTGCGGTGGTGCAAAGGGAAAGTGCCCACGGCGGTGCCGACGTTGTCATTGAAGTGGCCGGAACCGAAGACACTTTCCGCATGGCCTGGGAATGCGCAAGACCCAACGCCATCGTGACAGTGGTGGCCCTCTACGACAAACCTATGACGCTTCCGCTGCCTGAAATGTACGGCAAGAATCTCATCTTCAAAACCGGCGGTGTAGACGGCTGCGACTGCGCCGAAATTCTCGCCCTCATTGAGCAGGGGAAAATCGACACCACCCCGCTAATCACCCACAAGTTCCCCCTGCAGGACATTGAAGAAGCTTACCGCATTTTTGAAAATAAGCTGGACGGCGTGATTAAGGTGGCTATTGTGTAGATGCTTTAGTTCATGTTTTTGCCGCAGCACTTCTTGAATTTCAGCCCGCTGCCGCAAGGACAGGGATCATTGCGTCCGACCTTAGGACCGCTATTTTGGAAAGGAATCCCATTTGCTAATCCGAATGGATTCGCATTGCTACCTGGTCTAGGCAAGCTAAGCGGAGTGTGCCCTAGGTTTGTCCACATTCTGCAATTGTTGTTGAATTCCTGCAACGGCCTAAGCACTCTTTCAACTTCGTTGATGTCCTTTAATTCAAGGCCGAATTCCGTCCGCAGGAATTCAATTTCCCTAAATGGATTTTTTCCTCGCATGCAGAACTCCAATAGATAAGAAGCGATGTCTAATGCTGTTTCTGGGTCCTTGAATTGCTTGACGGCGTTGAATAACTTTTCGTATTCAGGAATATATGTGTTGAGGTCCGTTTCAGCAAAACCCCAATGTTCGATTTCTTCGCGGGTTGGTTGATATATCTGCTTTCCCTTTTGCCCTTCCATAATCTCCGTGATTTCATCGCCGAACTCAATTCGGTAGTCGGTAAGACCACCGTTGAAGTAATGGAAGTACTTTGATACCTGGGCGCATTTTTTGATGTGCTTACACATGTCTTTGCCGGAAAAATTTGTGCCATGATCCCGGTTCCATAAATCCGCAATATCGGATGCCGTAGCCACCCCATAAAGTTCGTCTGGCAAGTAAGCCTTAAGATTATCCGCGTCCTTGCCGTAAAGGTAGAGTAGCCCCATTTCTGCCAGATATTTATGAGATTTGGTAAGATTATGATTATATATCTTTACCAAATGTATTGTTTTTGGCAAGATTTGGTAAATATTATGCTGTTGTGATCAAAGTACGATTGTGTAGAGTTGTTTCTTCAGCAGATTGGAGTGGCTGCCTGTACGGGTAAGCGTCAGTACAAGTGGTGCTGTTTCTGAATTAGTTTGACATCGCTTTTGAAAGAGGATGTCATAAGAAAGTGTATACATCTTGGATGAATTTTGAAAAAATATCCGAGAGGTATGATGTAAAGTCTTTTTTTGAGTTGTTTTTTTGTTAGATTAACCCTGTATGGAAAATCATCTTTATTGGATTACTGATTTAGTTTATGTTGTTGTGCTTGCCATTATTTTAAGGCATTCGTATATCTATCGCGACGAAATTTCTCCCCTGGATCGAGCCTTTAGAAAATTGCTTGCCTGGAGTGTTTTTTTCTGTTTCCAGGATGCGGTCTGGGAACTGTCTAGTTTTGAGGCGGTAGGTATCCCCTCGTTGTTCTTTGTGACATCGACGGTGTTTCATGTATGCACAATCGTATCGGCTTATTTCTGGTTAGACTTCTTGCTGACCTTCCTGCGAAAAGGGATTCAACATCAGAAGGCTTTTCGTGTTTTTGGCGTTGTGATCGTTTCTTTGCAATTGGTCCTTGTTGTTCGCAATTTCTTTTACCCGACCATATTCTCTATATCAGAAGATAACGCCTATGTCGCCGAAAGCCTGCGCTGGGTGGCCATGCTGGCCCCGCACTTGATTATTGTGGTGGCCGGTCTTGTGATGGCCTGCTTCTGTATCAAGAATAGTCGCAAGGATGATGGCCGACAATTCCCTGTTCTGATGTTCGTCATCATGCCGTTTATTTTTGGAATTCTCCAGTTGCAATTCTCGGGCTGTCCGTTCAACTCGATGAGCTATTTCATTGGTTGTTGCATCGTCCATATTTTTATTGCTGCCCGTGAACACAACGAACGTATGACGGTGGAGGCGAATACCGATGGCCTTACCAAGGTGTTTAACCGCCACGCCATGGAAGAAGACGCTAAACGTTATAGGAATGAGCCGTTGGAAGATTCTGCTATTGTATATTCCATAGACATTAACGGGCTCAAACAGGTAAATGATAGCCTGGGCCAGGAAGCCGGTAATGAATTGGTGTTGGCTGCTGCGGCCTGTATTTCCAGGGCATTCGGTTCCAAAGGAAAGGTTTACCGATATGGTGGTGAAGAGTTCATGGTCTTGGCTCGTTTTGATGGCGATGGAACCTTCTTTAAAACGAGACTTTTAAATGAAGTCTCTCGCTGGCAAGGTCAAAAGGTGAAGGAACTTGCGCTGTCCATTGGCTTTGCCGAAAAGCGGAATTTCCCCATGTCAGATGTGGTTGAGTTAAAGGCTATCGCTGACAATATGATGCGATTGGACAAGAGTAACTATTATAGGAATAAGGGTGTCGACCGTCGAAAATTGCGTGAAGCCTTCGGGGCGGTCTGTAATTCCTATACGAAGATCCTGAAGTTGAATTTGGCTACGGATACTTTTGACATTGTCCAGATGGATCCCAGCGAAAGAGACCCGCGTCGAGGCTTTTCTACGGAACATTCCAAGTGGCTTGAAAATTACGCCCGACAGGGTCGGGTGTATATAGATGATGTGAAAAACTTTTTGCAACAGACCGATCTTGAAAATCTGCGCAAGCATTTTGTGAATGGGCGGAAATCCTTCTCGTTTGTCTATCGAAAGAATACCAAGCTAGGTGTAGAAACAGCCTTGATGGAACTCTTGAGAGCGTCCGATTACACCGATGAATCCCCTAACGTTTTTCTGTATGTTAAGAGCATGAACACATCGGTGAAGAAATCGGACTAGGAACTTGCTTAAATCTTGCAATCCTTGATTGCAGTAAGGGAGCCTGCGGCGTATGCCTTTTTGATGCAGTCGGCGATGGATTCGGCTGCATCAATTACTTCCTGGGAAATGATAGTGCCGTCTGATGTATCGGAAGGCTGGGAATTTGCCTTGATGATTGAATCTGCAACGGCTTTTGCAACGGAGTCTGCGATGGCGGCTTGAATGGAGTCAGCCCTTGCAGCATCTTCGATACGTTTGTCCTTGATTTCCTGATACATCTTCTTGCTGATGCGGTCGATATTGGTCCCGTTCTTGGCAACTATTCTGATTATGCCTTCTCTGGCGGCGTAGTAGAATTTGCCTACGTTACAGGAATCACCCTTTTTTTGGGGCGTTTCAAGGACAAGGACATTTTTGTAGTACGTGTCGTTAATCGAGACAGAATCCTTGTATTCACCTTTGAAAAACGGATTGTCCTGGTCGTTTTCGTCTATCGGGCGAGAGCTGACAAAAGCGTTGACTTCTCCGCAAGTGACAAAAATGGATCCTCCGTAAGTTGTTGCGTCTATTCTTAGTCCGAGTTCAATCGGCATGGTGCTTGCGACTCCCTCGTATTTCAATGAAGGAATGTCGTCTTCGGTAAAAGAAATAGAGTGCCTTATTTCATCTGTAAAACCACGGGAGTCCTTGAAGTAAATGGAACTATCCTTGGTAAAATGTTTATGACCATCGACGTATGGGATTAATGTGTCGGAGAAATATAGATGGTCGTTGGCTGAAGACGAAGAATCCGAGCAGCCGGTAAAATACAGTGCACTCATGGCAAGGATGAGAAATCTTTTCATTAGTATCCCTCCCTTTCGTTCAAGGTGATGGAACTTTCGTCTTCTAGGTCGATTCTTATGATTCCCGATTTCTGATTGTAGTAAACCATGGCTCCACTATTGAGGGAACTAAGGTCCTTGACCACGGCTACGTCGTGATAGGTATTCTTGTTGACTTTCAGCGATTCAATCAAAGTGTCTAGATTGTTAGATGTAGACGGATCGTCTAGATAGAATTCGTGCTTGCCTATGGTAGCCTTGATCGTTCTGATAGAAGTGCTTGAGGAATCGACGGAACTGGCATTCAGCTTGATTGATAAGATGGGGTAGTCGGATTCCAGCCAAACATCTCGAAAGACCTGGCAAGACATGCTGTCTGCGTCGTTAAGCGCCTTTGTGACGGTGAGAAAGATGTCTTGTCCGTCGGAATGCTTGAATGGAATTTTTTCGTTCAGTTTGTACTTACCGAAATTTTTCTGATAGTCATTCAGTGAAGAAACGCGACTGCAGGATCTGTATGAGCCTGTGGTTGTGCTGGTGTCGTCGGCACATGCGATGAAACATGCCGAAGAAAGGGCTATAATAGCGAGATGTGTTCCTAACCTTGTATTTTTCATGAAAATAAATATAGACAAAAAGAACGGCTTTCTGAAAGTCGTTCTCTTTTTTTTGCAAAAGATGATTTAGGTCACGAACTATTGTGCCTGATCGTAAACAATAGTTTAGAATTGGAGCCTTATGCTGTTTTTGTTTTGTCCTTGGGCAGAACAAGATTTAGAATTACCGCTAACACAAAAACCACAGCCACACAATTCTCTGCAAAGATGGTCTGGATAATTTGGGGGAATTCCTTGAACATGCCAGTTGCCTGGGTGAAGCCTAGGCCTACGCTAAGGGAGAGGCTGGTAATGATCATGTTACGCTGGCTAAAACCGCTCTTGGACATCATGCCGAATCCTGCAAAAAGAATGGATCCGAACATCATGATGGTGCAGCCGCCAAGCACAGCCTGGGGGATAGTTGTAAGCAACGTTCCCACCGGCGGGAAGATACCGCCCAGCAACATGATGACTGCTCCTGTAGCGATGGTGAATCGGTTCACGACGCCGGAGAGGGAAGCCAGGCCCACGTTCTGACTGAAGGAGGTGATGGGGGTACAACCGAAGATACCGGAAATTGTGCTGACAAAACCATCGCAGGAGATGGCGCCTCCCATTTCGACTTTGTGGATTTGACGCTTGAGTGCGCCGTTCACCAGGGCGCTAGAATCGCCCACAGTTTCTGTAGCAGAAACCAGGAAGATGGCCACCACAGAAAGGATGGGGCCCAAGTGGAATTCCGGAGTGAAGGGGAGTATCTTGGGAAGGGCGATGATGCTGCAGTTAGAAAGCCCGGAGAAGTCCACCATGCCCATGCAAAGGGCGAGAATGTAGCCAACAATAAGGCCTACCAGTACAGAAAGGGACCTGAGAAAACCCTTGGCGAACACTTGAGTGAGCAAGCAAGTGAGCAAGGTGACGCTTCCTACAATCCAGTTGTGGGTGGCACCGAAGTCAGCAGAACCCTGGCCGCCGGCGAAGGAATTTGCACCGATAGGCAAGAGAGAAAATCCGATGGCCGTCACCACGGTTGCAGCGACGATGTGGGGGATAAGTTTCAGCCAGTATTTTGCACAAAGACCAAGCAAGCCTTCGACGATACCGCCTACAATCACGGCGCCCATGAGGGTGCCCATGCCTTGGGTGGTGGCAATGCCGATGGAAACGGAAAGGAAGGTGAAGCTGATGCCCATGACGATGGGCAATCTGGAACCGATTTTCCAGATGGGGAAAAGCTGCACCAGGGTGCCGATACCGGCGATGATCATGCAGTTCTGAACGAGGGCCGCAGTCAGCCCCTTATCCAGGTTTACAACCCCGGCAAGGATCATGATGGGGGTGATGTTGGCGACAAACATGGCTAGCACATGCTGCAGGCCGAAAGGTAACGCCTTGAGAACTGGAACGCGACCGTCCAGCTGATAGATGTTTTCTGATGAATTGTTCATACTGTTACCCCAGTTTCAAATTTGTATTCTGCAACGGCAGTTCCGGCTGTTCGCGGAACTTGATGGTCTGAGTCTGCCAGTCCATGGATTCGACGATGGCGATGGATTCTACGCGGTAGCCTTCGGCGCGGAGTGTTGCGCCTCCCTTCTGCTGACCCTTTTCAATGGCGATGCCGAGACCTGCCACAGTGCCGCCGGCCTGATGGACCAGGTCGATGAGGGCGTGGGCTGCGGCTCCATCTGCCAGGAAGTCGTCTACGATGAGGACTTTATCGGTTGCCTTCATGTAGGGCTTGGAAATGAACACGTTGTTCATCTTCTTGTGGGTGAAGGAGTAGGCCTGGGCAACGTACTTGTCGTCGGTGCTGTTAGCGGTCTGACTCTTCTTGGCGAAAACCACGGGTACGTCGTAAAGGTGGCCCAGCAAAGTGGCTATGGCAATACCGCTGGCTTCAATAGTCAGGATCTTGTTGATTTCCACATCGCGATAACGACGCTGGAATTCGTAGGCCATCTGGCGCATAATGTCAACGTCGATCTGATGATTTAAAAAACTGTCAACCTTAAGGATGTTGCCTTCCTTAATGTTGCCGTCACGGAGAATTTTTTCTTCTAGAAAGTTCATGCGGGAAAATCTAGGAAAATCTATATTTGACCTTATGGCAAATTCTCAAAGGCGCACCTTTATAGCGATCGACTTGAAGTCCTTTTTTGCCTCTGTGGAATGTGTCCTGCAGGGGCTGGATCCGTTGAAGGCGAACCTGGTGGTGGCCGATGCCAGCCGTACTGAAAAGACCATCTGCCTGGCGGTGAGCCCGAGCCTGAAAGCTTACGGAATTCCTGGCCGAGCCCGCTTATTCGAAGTAATCCAGAAATTAAAAGAGGTGAAGCGTCGTACAGGTGTGGATGTGGATTACATTGTGGCTCCGCCCCGCATGGCGAAATATGTGGAATTTTCTACCAAGGTTTATAACGTCTACCTAAAATATGTGAGTGCCGAAGACATTCACAATTACTCCATCGATGAATGTTTTTTGGACGTTACCCAGTACCTCAAACTTTATAAGAAAACGGCCCGGGAATTGGCGAAGACCATGGTCCAGGACGTACTTGAAACTACGGGTATAACCGCAACGGCGGGAATCGGCAGCAACCTTTACTTGTGCAAGATTGCCATGGATATTATGGCCAAGCATGTAGATGCCGATGAAGACGGAGTCCGCATTGCGGAACTGGACGAAATGAGTTTTCGCAGGAACCTGTGGAATCATCGTCCTCTTACCAGTTTCTGGCAGATTGGCCGCGGGATTGCGGAACGTCTGGAAAATTGTAACCTGAATCGCGGTCGTGGAATTTATACCATGGGTGACCTTGCCCGTGTAAGTATCAAGAATGCCGATGCCCTTTATAAGATGTTCGGCATTAATGCCGAAATCCTGATTGACCATGCCTGGGGCTATGAACCTTGTACCATTGCCGAAATCAAGAAGTACAAACCAAAATCCAACAGCATTGGTGGCGGCCAGGTTTTGAGCTGCCCCTACACGGCAGAAAAGGCCCGCATTGTCGTTCGCGAAATGGTAGATTCCCTGACATTGGATTTGATAGACAAGAATCTGGTGACAAACAGTCTAACCTTGATGATGGGCTATGACCGCGAAAATGTGGACAAGGGAATTTATGTAGGCCCTACGGTTATCGATAACTACGGACGGGAAATACCGAAGCCCGCTCACGGATCTGCAAATCTGGGCCGCTATACTTGTTCCCAGTCCGCTATTGCCGAGGCGGTGATGAAACTGTTCGACCGGATTGTGAATCCGAAGCTGACCTTGAAACGTCTGAATCTTGTGGCTAACGATGTGCTGGACGTGAGTTACGAGGAAGTGGACCTTTTTACCGATGTTGAAAAGCAGGAGAAGGAAAAGAAACGCTTGAAGGCGGAACTGCTGATCAAGAAACGCTTTGGCAAGAATGCCATTATCAAGGGCATGGACTTGCAGGAAGGAGCCACTACGGTGGAACGCAATGGACAAATCGGAGGTCATCGTGCCTGATAACTACGAAGACATTATCAATTTGCCTTACCCGCGGAACGACTGGAATTTTCTCATCAAGCATCCTCGCATGTCTATTGAAAATCGTGCGAAGATTTTTGCTCCCTTTGCCGCCCTCCGCGGCCATAGCGATGCCATTGCGGAAACTGCCGAAAAGAAGCTGACCATCCGTCAGGAAGAACTGATGGAGGATTCCCGCATTGAACTGGACGAGGCGTTGGCCGCCTTGTCGGAACGTCTGCAACGTGGTGAACATCCGACAATTCGTGTCAGTTATTTTGTGCAAGACAAAATCCTTGCTGCAGGCGTAGGGACCTACAGAGAAATTGAAGGTCTTGCCGCCAAACTGGACTTGAATACGGCAACGCTCCAAATTGTAGATACAAAAATTCCACTGAATGATATCCAGTGGATTAAGTTTGCTTAAGTGGTTTTGAATTATCCCATGGAGTTGGTCACGTTCTTGGTGGCCATGACAATCTTGTCGGGGTCGCTTTTCAGTCGGTAGAAGAGGAACTGGCTGTAGCTAATGCCCTTTGTGTTGTGGAAATCCGGCGTGGTGCGGAACAGGATTGAAGTCTGTTCCATTTTTTCAAGTTTAGAACGTACATTGCTGAAGTCCATGAATGCCGTTAGACGATCCTGGTCTTCGGGAATAACATATTTCTGGATGAACCATTTGACGACGGCATCGTAGTCAAGAACCTTCATGGCTGTAGTGACATTTTCGACGAGCGAAATATTCTTGTACAGCTGAACTTTCTTGGAGGCCAGTTCAATTCGGCAGATCATGGTGTAGTTCTTGCTGAGACCTTCGATAATCTGATGTTCGAATTGCAAATCGCGAACTTGTTCCAGTCGGGCGGCACGGCCATGGTCCACCAGTTCCAGGATGAATAGTGCCTTGGACGGTTCCCCATCAATTTCTTCGATGGTTCTGAAGGTGGCCTGATGCCATTGTCCGGCGATGGTCTTGTATTCGTAAACGAGACTCTTGTTCTTTTTCAGATCCCTTTTCAGGAACTGGATGTCAAAGAACTGGGCTACGATTTCCTTGTATTCGGGATCCACCAGCTGAATGGTGTCGTTCATGATTCCGGTAAAGGTCAAGGACTTGGGGGCGTTGGATTTTGCCAAGGTTTTTAAGACCCAGTAGCTGTTCTTTTCTAGGTCGATGGTTGCCATCAGGGCGTAAGAATTGGAAAGGCTGCGAAGGATGGCGTCAATTTCGCGCTTGTAGCTCAGTTCTGCAATGCCGCGCTTGTATTCGGGATGCTTCTCGTAGAAGGCTTCCTTGTCCTTATACATCTTGGTTTCGGCATCGCGGGCCACGTCTTCGATATGCTTGGGATTCTTGCTCCAGCTGCAGCCGATGGAGGCCTGGGGAACGGGATCCTTGCTCAGGTAGGCATGGAAGTTGTCGGCCAGGAATTGAACGTCTTCCTTGTCGCTTCCGTGGATCACGATCAGAAATTCGTCGCCGCTGATTCGGTAGATGAGTTCGTGCTTGAAATTTTCGACCAGCTTGCTGGTGAAGGAACGCAAGAAGTCATTGCCGGCAGCATGACCGCGAGTGTCATTAATCAGCTTGAGACCGTTTAGGTCGGCAAAGATCACGCCGATACTTTCTGGCTCCTGCTGGCTTGCGTAATTGCGGCACTGGGTCTGATAAGAGTAAAAGTTATTCAATCCGGTTAGAGTGTCATACTTGCAGAAATGCTCCAGTTCACGCTGCACTTCCATCTCGTGGACGTAGGAATCGTGAATGTCCTGGACAAACAGCCATGTGGACTGGTTCTTGTCGGTGTAGTCATCGGCCTTGATGATTTCCATGAACACCCAGCGGAACACGCCGTCGGTCTTTCGACGGTATCTTAGGCGGAAACGGTCGTTTTCCTTAAAGAAGCTGCGGAGGGAATCCAGGGTCAGCCTTGTTCGGTAGATATTTTCGTCTGCTTCGTAGATATTTCCCCTGTCGGCGAACATCATGAACCATAGAGAAATGCTCTTGATGTCGTTTTTCTGCTCGTCGGGGGTCTCTGTAGGGAGAATTTTGACCACTTGATAGGTATCGTCCGTCAAATTGACTTTCAAGACCTTGTAGTAGGTCTTGGCCAATGCGGAGATAGCGTTTGAGATATCGATAGTGGACATATATTAAAAAATATAGGCTCTTCATCAACATGTGTGGGTGGCTTCGCCACCCTTTTTTGTTGACATTCGC
>NZ_MWQG01000029.1:0-40019 GCF_002210365.1 Fibrobacter sp. UWH1 | reverse complement strand
CTGGTACCATCCAGCTGCCGGAAGGTGTCGAAATGGTGACCCCGGGTGACACCGTCACTATCCACACCACTCTGATCGCTCCCGTCGCAATGGAAAAGCAGCTCCGCTTTGCTATCCGTGAAGGTGGCCGTACCGTTGGTGCTGGTTCTGTAACCGAAATCATCAAGTAATCGGATAATATATAATGCCTAGAGAACTCATCACGCTCGAATGCACCGAATGCAATCAGCGCAATTATGACTGCGACAAGAATAAGCGTCTTCATCCTTCTCGCGTAGAATACAAGAAGTACTGCCCGTTCTGCCGCAAGCATACCGTTCACAAGGAAACCAAGTAAGGAAGTCCGAATAGGTCGGTAGCTCAATTGGTAGAGTCACGGTCTCCAAAACCGTTGGTTGGGGGTTCGAGTCCCTCCCGACCTGCTCACTTCCTGGAGTCATTATGCGTAAGATTCAGCAATATATCAAAGAATCCATCCAAGAATTGAAGCAAGTTACTTGGCCCACTTGGGAAGAACTTAAAGGTTCTACCATGGTGGTGATGCTTTTCAGCGTCGTTATGGGTGTATATATTGCTGGGTTAGACGTAGGTCTCTCTTGGATCGTTGACAAGATTATGGGAAGAGGTTAATTATGATGCGTTGGTATGCCATTCACACCTTTTCCGGTCAAGAAAACAACATTAAGAAACGTATCGAGCAGATGATTGAACGCGAAGGCGTTCAAGAAAAGTTCGGTCAGATTATCGTACCGACTCGCGAAGTGGCTTCTACAGTTCGCGGTCGTCGTCACGTTTCTGTCCAGAACATGATGCCGACTTACGTTATTATTGAAATGGTGCTGGACGAGCTCACCCAGCATTTGGTGATGAACATTAATGGCGTCACCCATTTCTTGGGAATGACCCCGACTAAGCGCGTGGCCATTCCTTTAGCACAGAGCGAGGTCGATCGTCTTCTGGGAGTTGATCCTAGTGATTCCGGAGACGTGATCCAAATTCCGTATAAGATTGGCGAAAATGTCCGCATCAAGGAAGGTCCCTTCAAGGACTTTGTGGGCGTCGTAGACGAAATCATGGATGCCAAGATCAAGGTCATGGTAACTGTGTTCGGTCGTTCTACACCTGTTGAACTCGCCTTTAACCAGGTTGAATCCGACAACGCATAACGTACGGTTTTTGAAACGGAGATAATACAGTGGCAAAGAAAATCACAGGTTATATTAAGCTCCAGATTCCCGGTGGTGCAGCTAATCCGGCTCCTCCGGTAGGTCCCGCCCTTGGTCAGAAGGGTGTGAACATTATGGAGTTCTGTAAGCAGTTCAACGCTAAGACTCAGGATGCCAAGGGAATGATCATTCCCGTGGTTATTACCGTCTACGCTGATAAGAGCTTTACCTTCATCACGAAGGTTTCGCCGGTTCCGGCCCTCATCAAGAAGGCTGTCGGCATTGAAAGTGGCTCTGGCGAACCCAACCGTAAGAAAGTTGGCAAGATCACCAAGGCCCAGATCCAGGAAATCGCCCAAAAGAAGATGCCGGATCTAAACACAATCGACCTCGAAGCCGCTATGCGCATGGTTGCTGGTACTGCCCGCTCCATGGGTGTTGAAGTGGTTGACTGAGGCAGGTAATTCACCGTTACGTATCTGACAGGAAAATTTCATGTTCAGAGGAAAAAAATACAAAAAGATTGCTGAATCCATCGAACGTAACAAAGCTTACGGTCTGAATGAAGCAATCGAAATCCTTAAAAAGTCCGAATTGAAGTTCGACCAGACTGTCGAAATCCACTTCAATCTCGGTGTGGACCCAAAACATTCCGACCAAGTGGTTCGTGGCACTGTCGTGCTTCCGCATGGTACCGGTCGTCAGGTTCGCGTTCTCGTTTTCTGCAAGGACAATAACATTGAAGTTGCACAGAACGCTGGCGCTGACTACGCTGGTGGTGCCGACTTGGTTCAGAAGATTCAGGAAGGCTGGCTGGACTTTGACGCCGTCGTTGCTACTCCCGACATGATGCCGGTGATTAGTAAGGTGGCTCGCGTTCTTGGCCCCCGTGGTATGATGCCGTCCCCCAAGGCTGGTACTGTGACCGTTAACGTTGCACAGACCGTCAAGGAACTGAAGGCCGGTAAGATTGTATACCGCGTCGACAAGGGTGCAAACGTTCACGCCCCCGTTGGCAAGCTCTCCTTCAGCCTCGATCAGCTGGTTGAAAATACCAAGGCTGTTATCGACTCTGTTGTCAAGGCTAAGCCGCAATCTTCTAAGGGCACCTATATTAAGAGCCTTACGTTGTCCGCAACTATGGCTCCGGGCATTAAACTTGATATGGCACTGACACGCTAGGAGATACCATGAAAGCTGTAGTTAAAAAACAACAGACTGTGGACGCTCTCGTAGAATCCTTCAAGGGTGCTACCGCTGTCTACCTGCTCAACTATCAAGGCTTGACCGTTGAAAAGGACAATGCCCTTCGCAAGTCCCTCAGCGCTAAGGGCGTGCAGTACAAGGCTGTGAAGAATACTCTTCTCAAGCGCGTGCTCGCTGCTCTCGGTGTAGAAGGTCTCGAAGACCAGCTGACTGGCGCAACTTCCGTCATGGTTGGTTTTGAAGAAGATCCTCTTCTGCCGGCTCGCGAAATTGAAGCATTCCACAAAGCTAACCCCGATTTCTTGATCGCCAAGAGCATTTACCTCGATGGTAAGCCGATGCCTGGCACCGAAGTCGTGAACCTCGCTAAGATTCCGGATCGCAAGGGTATGATCGCAATGATCGTCTCCATCGCTCTCGGACCTGGTTCCACTATCGCTGGTCAGATCAAGACCCTCCAGGAAAAGCTGGAAGAAGCATCGGGCTCCGAAGCAGCACCTGCAGCAGAAGCTGAAGCCGCACCGGAAGCTTAACAACAAACCACAAACCAAAAAATTTAAACGGAATAATCGGAGAAACACATCATGGCAACTGATATCAAGGCATTGGGCGATCAAATCGTTGGTCTTACCCTTCTCGAAGCCAAGGCTTTGGCTGACTACCTCAAGGAAACCCACGGCATTGAAGCCGCTGCTGGTGGCGCCGTAGTTATGGCAGCTGCAGCTGCTCCTGCTGAAGAAGCAAAGACTGAATTCGACGTCATCCTCGTCGAATGCGGTGCTAAGAAGATGGACGTCCTCAAGGCTGTCCGCGCTATCACCGGTCTCGGCCTTAAGGAAGCTAAGGACCTCGTCGAAAAGGCCAACAGCGTCGTTAAGGAAGCTATGCCGAAGGCTGACGCTGAAAAGCTCAAGAAGGAACTGGAAGATCTCGGAGCAAAGGTCGCTCTGAAGTAATGCTTTCACTTCACTGAATCTTTTATACGCCAATCGCCTGCACTTTCGTGCGGGCTTTTGGTGTATTAAGATTTTCTGCTTTTTCTACCGAAAAAAGCCCATGGCAACAAGGTCAAGAAGATAGTCATTCTTAATATTTTTCTACCTTTGGTGCCAACATTTAGCTCTTTACCGGATGAGGTATTTCAAATGACCACGGAGAGAAAGTCATACTCCTCCAACAAATTCCAGTTGGAACTCCCGTACCTGATTGAAGTCCAGAAGGCTTCGTACGAGCAATTCCTCCAGAAGGATATTCCGCAAGAAAAACGTCTCAAGGTTGGCTTGGAACGCGTGTTCCAGGACATTTTCCCAATTACTGACGTCAAGGGTCTCTATTCCCTTAATTACGAAGGTTACTATTTCGGTATCCCGAAATACAGCATCCCCGAGTGCCGCGAACGTGGACTTACCTATTCCATGGAAATGTTCGCCACTCTGTCTTTGCAGATTTTTGAAGAAGACGGCGAAGACCGCAAGCTCAAGGAAGAAGTCAAGAATGACGTTCTGGTTTGCGACCTCCCGATCATGACCGCAAACGGTACGTTCATCGTCAATGGCGCTGAACGCGTTGTCGTTTCTCAGTTGCATCGTTCCTACGGTGTCAGCTTCGACAAGGAAATGCAGATTTCCGGTCGTGACGACTACAAGAGCCGTATTATCCCGCACCGCGGCGCCTGGGTTGAATTCAACACCGAAGGTGACATCCTTTACCTCATTATCGACCGCAAGAAGAAGTTGGCTGCAACCGCCATGCTTCGTTGCATCGGTTTCGAAACCACGCAGGACATCCTGAAGCTCTTCTACAAGAAGACCGACGAAGTCGTTGTTGCAGAAATGGCTGAACAGTACGACGAAAACGGTGTCTGCGCTCTCATCGACCGCATTGTATTTGAAGACGTCATCGACGAAGCTACCGGCGAAATCATCCTCGAAGCAAACACTGTTATCGACGACAAGAAGCTGAGCCGCCTCATCGAAAACCGCGTCGAGAAGATCGTCCTCCTCTCCAAGGAAGAAGACAACCTCCTCATCCACTACACCCTGGCTGCAGACAAGACCAAGTCTCGCGAAGATGCTCTCAAGGCTATCTACTCCGTGACCCACCAGCAGCAGGATGAAGCTCCGGATATGCGCACTGCCGAAATCTACTTCGACAGCCAGTTCATTTCCGATCCTCATAAGTATGACCTTGGTGAAGTCGGTCGTTACCGCCTGAACTCCAAGATTTACAGCAAGGCTGAAATTCGCAGCGTGCTCGCAGAACAGGGCCCGGAATTCAAGATCCCGTCCCTCACCACCATGACCATGAGCAAGGCAGACTTCCTCGCCATCATCGTCTACATGGTTGGTCTCTACAACGGCACCGAAGGTTACGCTCTCGACGATATCGACCACTTGGGCAACCGTCGTACCCGTTCCGTTGGCGAACTTCTTGCTAACCAGATTTCTGTGGGCCTGTCCCGCATGTCCCGTGTGATCCGTGAAAACCTCACTCTCCACGGCGAAGACGAACAGACCACTCCTCGCGAACTGGTGAACACCCGCATGGTGTCTACTGTTGTGCAGGCCTTCTTCGGCTCCAGCCAGCTGTCCCAGTTCATGGACCAGATGAACCCGCTTTCTGAACTTACTCATAAGCGTCGTCTGTCCGCTCTCGGCCCCGGTGGTCTTTCCCGCGAACGCGCAGGCTTCGAAGTCCGTGACGTGCACTACACTCACTACGGCCGTCTCTGCCCGATCGAAACTCCGGAAGGTCCGAACATCGGTCTTATCAACTCTCTCGCATCCTTCGCCGTAGTTAACCACTTCGGCTTCATCGAAACCCCGTACCGTATCGTGGGCCTCGTTGACTTCAAGGATGCCAAGGGCAACATTGTAAAGGTTCCGGAAGCCAAGTGGCACTTCGGTATCTTCAAGG
The DNA here is from genome assembly GCF_002210365.1 of Fibrobacter sp. UWH1. Classification (NCBI taxonomy): domain Bacteria; kingdom Pseudomonadati; phylum Fibrobacterota; class Fibrobacteria; order Fibrobacterales; family Fibrobacteraceae; genus Fibrobacter; species Fibrobacter sp. UWH1. Next base: position 34,731 of record NZ_MWQG01000029.1, on the reverse strand, counting down.
CTTTCGTACACGATCCGCACCTGTTCCTGGAACTCGAACTTTCCAAGAAGCAGGCAGACTTTGTTCGTATGAACCTGGACAACACCCAGCGTGACCTGTTCGATGGTTTTGTGAACAAGGTATTCGCTTTCAAGGACACCGAAGGTCAGGTTACTTACTACCGCAACGGTTTCACCGTTGAAAACTTCGAAGGCACTCCCGACTACGAACAGGCTGGCGACGTTGTCGAACAGATCGTTTCTAGCTACATCACCTGCCTCACTGCAGATGAAGAAGACGCCTTCAAGGTTGCTCCGGCTTCTACCGAACTTGACGAAGACAACCGCTTCAAGGGCGACATGGACGGCTACGTCATCGTCCGCGACAAGAGCGAATATGTCCACGTTATGCGTCAGGATTCCTTCGAACCCGAAGACAACGAAACCGAACGTATCGACCTCATGGACGTGGCCCCGATGCAGATCGTGTCTGTGGCTGCAGGTCTTATTCCGTTCCTCGAACATGACGATGCTAACCGTGCCTTGATGGGCTCTAACATGCAGCGTCAGGCTGTGCCTCTGCTCCGTGCAGAAGCTCCCGTTGTGGGCACCGGCCTGGAACGTCGCGCCGCTCTCGACTCGGGTACCGTTGTCCGTGCAAAGCACGACGGTATGGTTACCTTCGTTGACGCACGCAACGTCACTGTTCAGCGCGGTAACATGGTTGACGGTTCCTTCGTTCCGCTGACCGGTCTCGGCGAAGACTATGAATTCCTCGGCAAGGATCCTATCGACGAATACGTTCTCCGTAAGTTCGAACGTTCCAACCAGGATTCCTGCATTAACCAGAAGCCCATCGTCAACGTTGGTGACTTCGTCAAGGCTGGCGACGTGCTGGCTGACGGCGTGTCCACCGACCACGGTGAACTGGCTCTCGGTAAGAACATTCTCATCGGCTTCTTGCCGTGGAATGGTTATAACTACGAAGACGCAGTTATCATTTCCGAAGAATTGGCTATTAAGGACACCTTCACTTCTATCCATATCGAAGAATACGAAATGGAAGTTCGTGAAACCAAGCGTGGTCCTGAAGAACTGACCCGTGAAATTCCTAACGTCGGTGAAGAAGCTCTCCGCAACCTGGACGAAAACGGTGTTGTCCGTGTCGGTGCTGAAGTCACCGCAGACGACATCCTCGTCGGTAAGGTTACCCCGAAGGGCGAAACCGAACTCTCTCCGGAAGAACGTCTCCTCCGCGCCATCTTCGGTGAAAAGGCTGGCGACGTCCGCGATTCTTCTCTGAAGGCTCCTCCGGGAATGAAGGGTATCGTTCTTGAAACCCGCGTCTTCAGCAAGAAGGACAAGGCTGACAAGAACAGCAAGGAAAAGGATCAGGAAACCATTAACGAAATCCGTAGCAACTTCCAGACTCAGATCGACAAGATCAAGGTTGCTTGCTCCGAACACTTGTTCGAACTTCTCGGCGGTAAGGCTGCCGGCAAGGTGATGGACAATGAAACACATGAACTCCTGATTCGCGAAGGTCAGACCTATACCGAACAGAACCTGGCCGCTATCGACGTGACCAAGGTTTCTCCGGCCTCTACCTTCGTGGTGGGCGATGACGAACTCCAGGAACAGGTCCTGACTCTCGTCCTCGTTGCACGCGACAATCTGGATACCCTTACCCGCACCATGGAAAAGGAAATTGACAAGGTGACTAAGGGCGACGAACTGAAGCCGGGCGTTCTCAAGTCCGTCAAGGTTTACATCGCCAAGAAGCGTTGCCTCTCCATCGGTGACAAGATGGCAGGTCGCCATGGTAACAAGGGTGTTGTGTCCAAGATCGTTCCGGTCGAAGACATGCCGTTCACCGAAGACGGTCGTCCGCTTCAGATCCTTCTGAACCCGCTGGGCGTGCCTTCTCGTATGAACATCGGTCAGGTGCTTGAAGTGCACTTGGGCTGGGCAGCAAAGACTCTCGGCTTCAAGGTGACCACCCCCGTGTTCGACGGTGCCAAGTTCGAAGACATTTGTGAAGAACTGAAGAAGGCCTACGAAAAGAACCCCATCGTTAACTACGAAATGGATCCGGACAACGGCAAGATTATCGGTAAGGCAAAGCTTTACGACGGTAAGACTGGCGAAGCCTTCCTGAACCCCGTGACTATCGGTTACATGTACTACCTGAAGCTGGGCCACTTGGTAGACGACAAGATTCATGCTCGTTCTATCGGTTCCTACGCACTGGTTACTCAGCAGCCTCTTGGCGGTAAGAGCCAGTTCGGTGGTCAGCGCTTCGGTGAAATGGAAGTGTGGGCAATGGAAGCATACGGTGCCGCATACACCTTGCAGGAACTCCTCACCGTCAAGTCTGACGATGTCCAGGGCCGTTCCAAGGTCTATGATGCCATCGTCCATGGCCAGAACACTCCGAAGCCGGGTGTACCTGAATCCTTTAACGTTATGATCCGCGAAGTTCGTTCTTTGGGTCTCAATATTCAGACCAATGGAGATAAGTAAAATGGTCGAAGAAATTGAACGCGACAATTCTGGCGATATTTCGATTCACCTCGCCGCTCCGGAAATGATCCGCAGCTGGTCCCATGGTGAAGTGACCAAGCCGGAAACCATCAACTACCGCTCTTTCAAGCCCGAAAAGGATGGTCTTTTCTGCGAAAAGATCTTCGGACCTGTTAAGAACTGGGAATGTAACTGCGGTAAGTTCAAGCGCATCCGTTATAAGGGTGTGGTTTGCGACCGTTGCGGTGTTGAAGTGACTCACTCCAACGTACGCCGTAAGTACATGGGCCATATCGAATTGGCCATTCCTCTGACTCACACCTGGTTCGTCCGTAACCAGCCCTGTGTTATCGGTGCTCTCCTGAACCTTTCCACCAAGGATCTGGACAACATCATCTACTACGAAAAGTATGTAGTGATCGATCCGGGTACCACCGATCTGGAACCCAACACTCTCATTGACGAAGCTCAGTATCAGGACCTTTCCAACGAAGGTCGTCAGTTCGACGCCAAGATGGGTGCTTCCGCTATTAAGCAGCTCCTCGACCGCGTTGATCTGGCTGCACTTTCTGCTGACCTCCGCGTGCAGGCTCAGTCCAAGTCCAAGACCAAGCAGGATGACGCTCTCAAGCGCCTCAAGGTTGTGGACGCCTTCCTGAAGTCTCAGCGCGAAAGCTTCCGCGACTACTACGAAAATCCGGAAAAGGCAATGAAGCAGGACGCTCAGCAGCCCTGGCTCCGTGGCCTCGCCGAAGCCGTTGCAGAATTCAAGGCTTCCTACGAAGCTTCCCACGAAAACTTCATCGTGGCAGACGCTTACGAAGAATTCCGTGTCAAGTATCCTAACGAAGCTCGTTTGCTCGCAAACCAGCCGTCCTGGATGATTCTTGACGTACTTCCGGTTATTCCGCCCGATCTGCGTCCTCTCGTTCCCCTGGAAGGTGGCCGTTTCGCAACTTCCGACTTGAACGAACTCTATCGTCGCGTGATCAACCGTAACAATCGCTTGAAGAAGCTGATTGATATCCGTGCCCCGAACGTCATTCTCTGCAACGAAAAGCGTATGTTGCAGGAAGCTGTTGACCAGCTGTTCGACAGTGGCCGTCGCACGGCCCGTGCCGGTTCCGCACGTCCCATGAAGAGCCTCGCTGAACTCCTGAAGGGTAAGCAGGGTCGCTTCCGTATGAACCTCCTCGGTAAGCGTGTTGACTACTCCGGCCGTTCTGTTATTGTGGTTGGCCCGGAACTTCGCATGCACCAGTGCGGTCTCCCGAAGCGCATGGCTTTGGAACTTTACAAGCCGTTCATCATCCAGCGCTTGGAAGAAGAAGGTATCGTATATACCCTCAAGTCTGCCAAGAAGTATGTGGACGCAGAACGTCCTGAAGTTTGGGACATTCTCGAACAGATTATCGAAGACCATCCGGTGATGCTGAACCGTGCTCCTACTCTGCACCGTCTCGGTATCCAGGCCTTCTACCCGAAACTCATTGAAGGTAATGCAATTCGCCTCCACCCCCTCGTCTGTACTGCATTTAACGCAGACTTCGACGGTGACCAGATGGCTTGCCACCTTCCGCTGTCTTTCGAAACCCAGTTGGAATGCCGCGTCATCATGCTGTCTTCCAACAACATTCTTCACCCCGCTTCCGGTCAGCCGATTGCTGTGCCGGGCCAGGACATCGTGCTGGGTCTGTACTACCTGACCAAGCCCCGTCCGGGTCGCAAGGGCGAAGGCATGCACTTCTACGATCCGGCTGAAGCCATCCGCGCCTACGAAAACGGCTGCGTCGACCTGAACGCCTACGTATACCTGAAGCTCCCTGCAGGTCGCAAGATCTACATCGGCGCTGTGGAAAAGGATTGCGTCTGCCTCCGCGAAGAAGCTGATGACTTTGGCAATGTTGAAGTCAATGTCAAGGCTGGCGACAAGGTGAAGTTCCTTACCCTCAAGGAAGAAAACGTTATTAAGACCACTGTCGGTCGAATCATCTTCAACGAATTCGTTCCCAACGCCCTGGGCTACGCAAACGAAACCTTCGGTAAGAAGGTTATCGCCAAGTCCATCGATGACCTGTACCGTCGTACCGGCAACCGCGTAACGGTTGACTACCTGGATGATCTGAAGGCCAACGGTTATAAGTGGGCAACTCGCGCCGGTTCCTCTGTGGCTATCGCCGAAATGGTGATCCCCAAGGAAAAGCAGGAAATGCTGGACAAGGCCGCTGACGCAATCTCCAAGATTCGTGGTCTGTACGAAGACGGTGTGATTACCGACGGTGAACGTTACAACCAGACCGTTGACGTTTGGTCCAAGACTACTTCTGACGTTGCTGCCAAGCAGTGGGAACTCCTTTCCGGTGACCGCGATGGCTTCAACCCCGTTTACATGATGGCTGATTCCGGCGCTCGTGGTAGCCGTGAACAGATTAAGCAGCTGTCCGGTATGCGTGGTCTTATGCAGAAGCCGACCAAGTCTCTGGATGGTCGTGAAGTTATTGAAAACCCGATTAAGTCCTGCTTCCGTGAAGGCCTGAACGTGATGGAATACTTCATTTCCTCTCACGGTGCTCGTAAGGGTTTGGCTGATACCGCTATGAAGACCGCTGACGCTGGTTACTTGACCCGCCGTCTGGTTGACGTAGGACAGGACCTGGTGGTTACCGAAGAAGATTGCGGTACTACCAACGGTATCGAAGTTTCTGCATTCAAGGACGGTGACGATACTATCATCGCTCTTGAAGAACGTCTCCTGGGTCGTGCACCCGTGGATGACATCAAGCATCCGGTGACTGGCGAAGTCATCGTCAAGGCTGGCGAACTGGTCACCGAACGTGACCTGGCTAAGATTACCGCTACCGGTCTGGAACACATCAAGATGCGTTCCGTGCTGACCTGCGATTCTCGCACCGGTATCTGCTCCAAGTGCTATGGCCGTATGCTTGCTTCTGGTCGCCCTGTTGACCTGGGCGAAGCCGTGGGTGTGCTCGCAGCACAGTCCATCGGTGAACCGGGTACTCAGCTTACCCTCCGTACCTTCCACGTGGGTGGTGCAGCCTCCCGTCTGACTGTCGAAAGCGACAAGAAGGCTCTGGTTGACGGTCACGTCGAACTGGATATGGTGGAAACCGTTGAAAACGAAGGCCAGAAGATCGTTACCAGCCGTATGGCTGAACTCGTTATCTTTGATAAGACCGGTATTAATAAGGGTCGTTACCAGATTCCTTACGGTTCTATCCTGAAGGTCGAAAATGGCGCTACCGTTACTAAGGGTCAGTCCATGTTCGAATGGGATCCGTATAACAGCCCCATTATCAGTAATGTTGCTGGTAAGGTTGTTCTCACGGATATGGTAGAAAACCGTACATACCGTGCCGAAACCGACGAAGTTACCGGTGTTGAAACCTGGACCGTGATTAGCGATAAGCAGCACGGTAAGAAGGACCTCCACCCGGCAGTTACCATTGTTGATTCTTCCAACACTAAGATTGGTAACTACATGCTCCCTGACGGCGCTATTCTTACCGTCCGTGCAGGTGACAAGGTTAGCGTCGGTCAGACTGTTGCTAAGCTTCCCCGTGCCGCAGGTAAGACCCGCGACATTACCGGTGGTCTTCCCCGCGTGGCAGAACTCTTCGAAGCCCGCGTGCCGAAGTCCAAGGCATTCATCGCTCCGATTGACGGTCTGGTGAGCTACGGTGAAGAAGTCCGCAACAATCAGGTTGTGATTATTAAGATGGATGACCAGGAAGTGAAGGTGCTGGTTCCTCGTGGTGTCCATCTGGCGGTTAATGAAGGTGACCGTGTCCGTGCTGGTCAGAAGATCAGCGATGGTAGCGTAGATCCCCATGATATTCTTGATGTCCTTGGACCTGAAGAAGTCCAGCGTCACTTGGTGAACGAAATCCAGGCGGTTTACCGTCTGCAGGGTGTGGCTATCGCAGATAAGCACATCGAATGTATCGTTCGTCAGATGATGCGTAAGGTCAAGATCAAGGATTCTGGAGACTCCGAGTTGCTCCCGGGCGAAGAAATTTCCAAGGCCCGTCTGCGTTCCATCAACGACCAGTTGGTCGCTGTTGGTAAGACTGAGGCGACCTACACGCCGATGCTCCTTGGTATCACGAAGGCATCCTTGGCAACAGACAGCTTCATTTCTGCCTGTTCCTTCCAGGAAACCACTAAGATCCTTACCCGCGCTTCTATCGAAGGTTGCGTGGACCCGCTCATGGGTCTTAAGGAAAACGTGATTATGGGTCGTCTGATTCCGTGCGGTACCGGCGCACGCCACCTCAGGAACGTCGAGGTGCATGATGCCGATGCTCAGCTGGATGTTGCGGCTCGGCCTATGAGTACTCAGATTGATTTTGAGGACGAAACTGACAACGGAATCCAGATGCTGGATAACGAAATCGGTTCTTCCGACGAAGAAGATTCGGAGAATTAATCCTAAGTACTTGAAATAATTGGAAATAAGAACTATATTTGCACTCCAAAATCTAGGAGATTAATAAAGTGCCTACTATTCAACAGCTCGTCCGTAACGGACGTGAACAGATCAGCAACAAGACCGCTTCCGTGGCCTTGAAGTCCTGCCCCCAGAAGCGCGGCGTTTGCACCCGTGTTTATACCAGCACCCCGAAGAAGCCGAACTCCGCTCTTCGTAAGATCGCTCGTGTACGCCTTTCCAACAAGATGGAAGTTACCGCTTACATCCCCGGTGAAGGCCACAACCTCCAGGAACACTCCATCGTGCTCATCCGCGGTGGTCGTGTGAAGGACGTTCCGGGTGTTCGTTACCACATCATCCGCGGCACCCTGGATACCCAGGCTGTCAACGGCCGTCAGAACGGTCGCTCCAAGTATGGTGTTAAGAAGAAAGGCGCCGCTCCGGCCAAGAAGTAAGAGGTAAACTATGTCTAGAAGAAGAAAGGCTCTCCATCGCTCCATCCTCCCGGATCCGCGTTACAAGTCCACTCTCGTTACCGAACTCGTTGGTGTTGTTCTCAAGCAGGGCAAGAAGACCATCGCTGAACAGATCGTTTACACCACCCTCGAAACTCTCGATAAGAAGATCGAAGGTACTGAAACCGCTCTCGAAAAGTTCGAAATGTGCCTCGACAACATCAAGCCGAAGCTGGAAGTTAAGTCCCGCCGTATCGGTGGTGCAAACTACCAGGTTCCGATGGAAGTCGCACCGGACCGTGCCAAGGCTCTCGCTCTCCGCTGGTTGCTCGACGCAGCTCGCAAGCGCACCGAACCGAACATGGCTCAGCGTCTCTCTGCAGAACTCGTTGCTGCAAAGAACGGTGAAGGTAACGCTGTTCGTAAGAAGAACGATACTCACAAGATGGCTGAAGCTAACAAGGCTTTCGCTCACTTCCGTTTCTAATTCTTGCGATAGTAAAGAATATCCTAGAAGAAAAGGTTCCACTGAAAAGTGGAACCTTTTCTTTTGTAGTATCCTAGAGTAGCACGTAAGGTAAGTGTCGCATGTTGCTGGTATCTGATATTTTAACGAGCTCCATTCTATTTTTACTGTTATCCATGCTTTTTTCGGGATGCTGCAAGTCGCCCGAAAGGCGTGCCTACGAGGCTCATGAAAAGTCTGTGGAGAAAGATCGCCTACACAAGCGAGCCTTGTTCCAACAGACGAAGGATGGACTGGATGCTGACTCCACCTACGCCTTGCTGAATAAGGCCTACGAACTCTACAGGTTCAACTTGTCTGAAGATGAAGATCTGGCTTTTAACGATAGCGTGGAATTGCTTGCTCGTCCTTTCTTTGAAAAATGGAAACAGCGCTCTGATTTGACCTGCGCTGCATCTGCTGCCCAGGGGCCCGTTGCAGACGAGTTAAGGGCTATTTACTTGGCTCTGTATAAACCAGGTGGGTGTTCTGACCGAAACGCGCAATTCTCTTTGTACTTTGCAGAATAAGTAGATGTTGTGTACAAAGTAATTCCTGCTGGAGGTTTTGAGGAATTAGAGGCTTACGTTAAAAAGATTGATTGTCATTATGAAAAATGTCCAGTGGCGAGCAATCTGTGTGTTGTAGCGGATTCCTTGAATCTGAATAGACTCTTGATGACCGAGACCGATAAGTATGCTTTGGATGTATTTATGGAGCTTGAGTCTCCCTGGAGTTACGAAAGCGATCTCCTGAAAAAGAAGTTTCTAGGCAACATTATTCCTGTTAGCGACCTGACTCCTAATGGCGTTCCGATGTATGGAAATGAGGGACTACTTAAGGTGACTGGAATATATGTGAATGAAAATAGAGACTTGGCTCTTGTTGAGGGCTATTCTATTACGATGGATAGATTTTACCTACGAAAAGAGAACGGATCCTGGTGCGTAGTAAAAAATGAAATCATTGGATGGTTCTAGGTATGTGTGGTACGAGTAGGTGAATTTTTTATGTGCTTTTTTCACCCTCATTTCTTTCACTCTTTATCACAAACATTTCCACAATTATTCTATATTACGAATAGTTGAAAATTTTTTCACTCTAACCAAAGGTCAAATAAAATGGCTTCTAAAATTAAGTCCGTTGTTGCCCGCCAGATCCTCGACTCTCGCGGCAATCCCTCCCTCGAAGTTGATGTTACCCTCGAAAACGGTGTGACCGGTCACGCCGCTGTTCCGAGTGGTGCTTCCACCGGTGAACGCGAAGCTTGCGAACTCCGCGACGGTGACAAGAAGACTTACCTCGGCAAGGGCACCCTTACCGCTGTTAAGAACGTCAACACCAAGATCGCTAAGAAGCTCGTCGGCATGGATCCTTCCAAGCAGGTCGAAATCGATGACGCTATGATCGCTCTCGACGGCAACCGCATGCTCAAGAACAAGCTCGGTGCAAACGCTATCCTCGGCGTTTCCATGGCTGTTTGCGTTGCTGCTGCTAACGACGCTAAGATGCCGCTGTACCAGTACATCGCTAAGATGCACGGCACCACCAAGCTCACTCTCCCCTGCCCGATGTGCAACGTCATCAACGGCGGTGCTCACTCTTCCGCTCCGATCGACTTCCAGGAATTCATGATCGCTCCGGTTGGCGCTAAGACTTTCTCCAAGGGTCTCCAGATGGTGACCGAAATCTTCCACGCTCTTAAGGCTGTCCTTAAGAAGGGTGGCTTCGACACCACCGTTGGTGACGAAGGTGGCTTCGCTCCTGGCGTAAGCATCAAGCCGGCTAAGAACAAGTTCGGTTACGAAATCACTGGCGTTATGACCCTCGAAAAGGCTCTCGACGCTCTGAAGACTGCAACCACCAATGCTGGTTACAAGTTCGGCACCGACATCAAGATCGCTCTTGACGTTGCTTCTTCCGAATTCTGCGACAAGAACACCAAGGCTGGCAAGCCCGAAACCTACACCTTCAAGAAGAGCACCAAGAAGACCCTCAAGTCTGCTGACATGGTCAAGCTCTATGAAAAGCTCATCGACAAGTATTCCATCTTCTCCATCGAAGACGGTCTGGATGAAGCTGACTGGGCAGGTTGGAAGGTCATGACCGACAAGCTCGGTTCCAAGCTCAACCTCGTGGGTGACGACCTGTTCGTTACCAACCCGACCATCTTCGACGAAGGCATCAAGGCTGGCATCGCTAACGCTATCCTCATCAAGGTGAACCAGGTTGGTTCCGTTTCTGAAACCCTCGCTGCTATCAAGCGCGCTCAGAACGAAGGCTATGCTCCGATCGTTTCTCACCGTTCCGGCGAAACCGAAGACACCTTCATTGCTGACCTCGCAGTTGGTACTGCAGCTGGCCAGATCAAGACCGGTTCTCTCTCTCGTACCGACCGCGTCTGCAAGTACAACCGCCTCCTCCGCATCGAAGAAGAACTGGGCAAGGCTGCTGTCTACGCCGGTGATCCTCGCAAGGCTGTGAAGGCTGCTGCTCCTAAGGCTGCTTGCAAGAAGGCTTGCGCTAAGAAGGCTGCTAAGAAGTAATTCTTCTCTAGAGCAAAAAGCTTAAAGGAAGTCCCGATGAAAGTCGGGGCTTTCTTTTTTTTAAAGTAAGATTTTCTTTTATCTGAAATTTTATATATAAAATATTTACATCCGCCAAAAAAGATTTTGCTTGTTTGCGGGGATGGGCTTACACGGGGGTGGGGGAGTTTCACCAGGTTTGTGAGGAGGGAGGTTCCTCCTGGGGGGGTGTGGATTGTGAAATTTCCTGTTTACAATGGGGGTTCGCAGGTAGGTCCCGCATACCTTGAATAGGTGAAAGTGTGATGGTTGATTCCTTGGTACCGCTCAAAACGTCCTTGTTTGTAAACTTCCGTAAACTTTGAGTGCCGTGCAGGGCCCGAAATTTCGCTGTTTTGTCCATGGTTGCTGTTGCAAACGCATTTTCGGGTTGACTCGGAAACAGATTTTTCTTTAAAAACTATATTACGTGAGAATTTTTTTCACACAAGCTTTTTTAGCTTACTTAAAGAGGACACAAATGATTGGAATGAAATCAATTGCCAGGACGGCGCTTGCGCTCACGGCAACTGGTGCGCTTCTTTCCGGCTGCGGCGACGCATCTTCGGAAGGCGGACTGGCTAGCGGTGCATTGCCTCGTCAGGAAACGCTTTACTTGTCTGGCCAGCAGACTTCTGCTCCGGGTTCTTTCAACCCCCTGGCAGAAAGTTGGGCTGCATCTTGGCCGGTAGGTGGACGCTTCAACCTGATGTATGAACCGCTCATCACTTATAACTCCCTGAACGGTCAGATCGAAGATCTTCTGGGCCACCTGGTCGAAGAACTTTCCAATAATGACAGTATCGTTGTTGACTTGAACCCCGCTGCAAAGTGGAGCGATGGCAAGCCGGTGACCTCCACCGACGTGACCTTCATGCTTCTCCGCGGTTCCATCAACTCTGCTGAACAGATTTCTGCAATTCACGTTGATACTTTGAAGAACGGACCTGAAGGTGTGGTTGCCGAACGTCTTTCCTTCATTGTGAACAAGCAGGCTCGTAACAACCCGCTTACCGTTCGTGACTTGCTGCAGGCTACCCGTATCGCTCCGGCTCACATCTTCGAACCCATGATCAAGGAAAAGGGTCTGGACGAAGTGAAGAAGATGCCCATGGATCAGAACCCCGTGGTGTCCGGTCCGTATGCACTCCGCTCTGCAAACGAAACCAAGATTATTCTTGAACGTCGTGACGACTACTGGGGCAACGCCGCTCTCCATAACGGTCAGCTTCCTGCTCCTAAGTACATCGTTCACCCGATTTACAAGAACAACGAACATAACACCATCGCTATGCGCGAAGGTAACCTGGATGCTTCTCAGAGCTTCATTCCTCGTATTAACCGTAAGGCTGCTGCCGGCGTTCATACTTGGTGGGATGAACCTCCTTACTTCCGTCCGGGTGCAATGCCCATGCTCGTCATCAACACCACTAAGGAACCGTTGAACGACAAGCGTTTCCGTCGCGCTCTCGCAACCGCTATTGACTACACTGCTCTCCGTCAGTTCGCAGTCTCCAACTATACTTCCACCCTGAAGGCTGGCCTTATCATGCCCACCGACCTGGAAGGTAAGTACATCGTTGACGAAGACCTGCCCAAGTATGGTGCAAACCTCTCTATTACCGACGATGCTGAACGTCTGAATGCTGTGAAGCAGATGCTCTCCGAAGCTGGCTTCAAGTCTGTGTTCAATGACGATGGTACTCTGGATCATATGGAAAATGCCAAGGGCGAACGTCTGCCGACTTTGTCCATCACTTCCCCTGCCGGTTGGACCGACTGGGAAGCTATGGTCACTATCGCTGTTGACGGTATGCGTAAGGCTGGTATCGATATTCGTGAAGGCTTCGTGGATGGTGGTCAGTACTGGCCGGCTATGGGTCTTGGCAACTTCGACCTGGTTATGCACAAGCCGGTTGCCGACGTGACTCCGTCTCTCCCCTGGAGCCGCTTCAACGAAATCATGTCTTCTCGTGACTGGACCGACCTCGGTGGTTGGGCTGGCGTGAACATCGGCCGTTACAACAAGCCGGGTTCTCCTGAATACCGTCCGGAAGTCGACCAACTTTTGTCTGCAATTCCGCTGATGACTGATTCTACTGAAATCGCAAAGGCTTACCGCGAACTGAACAAGATCTTCATGGAAGATCAGCCGTCCATCCCGCTGGTATACCTGCCGGAACAGTTCTACGAATTCAGCGACCGCGTATGGACCAACTGGCCCACCGCCGCTAATCCGTATGCTCCTGCCCAGCTCCCCTGGGTTGCATCCGGTACCAAGATTCTCTGGAACTTGAAGCTTGCAAAATAAAGGTTAAAAGGAATACAAATGCTTAAACAATATCCTATGCTACGCTATGTCCTGCAGAAGGGGTTCTGGTATCTCCTGACCTTCGTCTTTGCAGTGGCATTGAACTTCGCTTTGCCCCGCGTGGGCGGTAGCGACCCGGTCGACATCATCATGGGTCAGGCCGGTAAGGGTCTTTCTCCGACTGAAGCTCAGAAGAAGAAGGCCGAACTCCTGGTTTCTTTCGGCATGGCCGAACTGGACGAACAGGGCAATCCTGTTTACGAACCGGAAGTTGACGAAAACGGCCAGATGGTCACCAAGAAGGTTGCCAAGCTGGACGAAAACGGTGCTGAAGTTACCGTTACCGTCAAGGACGTAAATGAAGACGGCACTCCGAAGATGGCTGAACGTCAGAAGGTTGACGCTGAAGGTAAGCCCGTATTCGAAGAAAAGCCGGTCCTGGATGCCAAGGGCAAGCAGGTCATGATCAAGGACAAGAAGACCAAGAAGAAGGTCCCGCAGTTCGAAAAGGTGGCTGTCATGGAACAGTACCAGACCGAACACCAGGAAACCGTCATGGTTGACGAAGTCGTTATGAAGACCGAACCCAAGCGTTCCTCCGCTGTTTCTCAGTTCTTCGCTTACATTGGCAACGTGTTCAAGGGTGACCTTGGCAAGTCCTATGCCAACAACACTGAAGTGACCACCATCATCAAGAACGCTCTTCCGTGGACCCTCTTGATCCAGGCTCCCACCATCCTCTTGGGTTGGATCATCGGTAACCTTCTCGGTGCTTTCGCTGCTTACAAGCGCGGCATCTTCGACAAGGTGTTTTTCCCGGTTGCTATGTTCCTGAACGGTGTTCCGTACTTCGTGTTCGGTATGCTTCTCGTGGCTCTCTTCTCTATCACTCTCGGCTGGTTCCCGGCTGTGGGTAACATGAGCCCGGATATTCAGGAATTCACCTTCTCCTGGGCTTGCCTCAAGAGCGTCGGTTGGTACTACATCCTGCCGTTCTTCTCTTGCTTCCCCATCCTTCTTTCCGGTCAGGCTACCGGTATGCGTTCCATGTCCATCTATGAACTTGGTACCGACTACATGAAGTATGCTAAGTGGCTGGGCCTCCGCGAAGGTCGTATCATTAGCTACGTGTTCCGTAACGCTATGCTCCCGCAGCTCACTGGTCTTGCCCAGTCTCTCGGTGCAATGGTGGGCGGTGCTCTCATTACCGAAATGATCTTCTCTTACCCGGGCCTCGGCATGGCTATGCTCGACGCCATTAACAAGCAGGACTACGCTACCATCCAGGGTTGCACCTTGATGATCTCTACCTGCGTTCTCGTTGCAAACTTCGCTGTTGACGTCCTGATCGCAGTCTTCGACCCGCGTGTTAAGGCCGGTCTCCAGATGGGAGGTAAGTAATCATGGGAAAGCTCTTTAGAAACCTTCTCAAGTCTCCGATGTTCGTCGTCGGTATCTCTATCTTCGTTCTCACCCTGTTGATCGCTGTCTTCGGACCGCTGCTCTACAGTGTTGACACTCATGCCCGTGACATCCTGGCTGGCCCCTATGCCGGTTCCAGCTCCGCTCACCTGCTTGGCACCGACCACCTGGGTCGTGACTATGTGTCTCTGTTGATCGAAGGTCTCGGCAACTCCCTCTATGTGGGCTTCCTTGCCGGTATCATTGCTACTACTCTCGGTGTTCTTATTGGTCTGTTTGGCGGTTTCCGCGGCGGCTGGATTGACGAAGTCCTGAACATGTTCACTAACCTGTTCATCGTTATCCCGCAGTTCGTGATTCTCGTGCTCATCAGCTCTGCCTTTAAGGATGGCCGTTCTCTGACTCTTATCGGCGTGGTGATTGGCCTTACCGCTTGGAGCTGGTCTGCTCGTGCCGTTCGTGCACAGGCTTCCTCTCTCCGTAGCCGTGACCATATCTCCCTGGCCCGTATCAACGGTGCTAGCACCCTGACCATCGTGATCAAGCATGTGCTCCCGTACCTGCTTTCCTACGTGTTCATGGTGTTCATCATGCAGGTGGGTTCCGGTATTCTTTCCGAAGCTTCCATTTCTATGATCGGCCTTGGCCCTGTGGATACCACTTCTCTGGGTATCATCCTGAACCAGGCTAAGGATAACGGCGCTCTTGCTGACTCCATCTGGATCGCATTCCTGCCGGCAACTCTGGTCGTTACCTTGACCGTGTTCGCACTTTACCTGATCAATACTTCTATGGAAGGCGTCTTCAACCCGCGTCTCCGCAAGTAAGAGGTAACAATGTCTGAAAATGTATTTGAAGTAGAAAACCTCGGCCTCTATTACTTGGGTCGTTTTGGCGACAAGACCCACGCTGTTACCGACGTGTCCTTCTCTATGAAGAAGGGTGAAATCCTCGGTATCGCTGGTGAATCTGGTTGCGGTAAGTCCACTCTCGTGTCTGGCCTTATGGGCATGTGCATTCCGCCGCTGTACCCCGAAAAGGGTGACGTCCGCGTGAAGCACGGCGACAAGATGGAATCCCTCATGAACCGTTCTCTCGAAGACGTGCGCGCCAACGTTTTGGCTCAGCAGGTCTCCATGATTCCTCAGGGTGCATTCAACGCCCTGAACCCGGTTCGTAAGATCAAGGACATCGCTGCCGACGTGATCGCTGCTCACCAGCAGCCCGGCAAGAAGCTGGACCAGAAGGAAATCTACGCTCGTCTCCGTGAACGTTTCGACCTGTTCGGCATGGACACTGACCGCGTTCTGAATTCTTACCCCATCCAGCTGACCGCAGGCGAACGCCAGCGTTCCGTGATCGGTATTTCTACCCTTCTGAACCCCCAGATGGTGATTGCTGACGAACCTACTTCCGCTCTGGACGTTTCTACCCAGAAGGAAGTGATCTCCATGATCTTCGACCTTCTCGATAAGGGTATCTTCAGCACCATGATCTTCATTACCCACGAACTTCCGCTGCTCTATCATGTGGCCGACAATATCGCCATTATGTATGCCGGCGAAATCGTGGAATACGGTACTGCCGAACAGATCGTTAAGGATCCTCGTCACCCGTATACCCAGGCTTTGATGGGCGCTATGCTCTCTACCGAAGCTTCTCAGCGTACCCGCCATCCTGAAGCTATCGAAGGTGCTCCTCCTAGCCTCAAGAACAAGATTGTGGGTTGCCGCTTTGCTCCCCGCTGCAAGAAGGCCTGCCCGGATTGCAAGAAGAACACTCAAGAAATCCGCATTGTCGGCGATCGTCAAGTGAGGTGCGATTATGCTAAGTGATAAGCCCGTTGTATTTTCTGCCAAGCGTATTAGCAAGGACTTCGGTGCCGGTAAGAACCTGAAGACTGCCGTGAAGGATGTTTCCTTCGACATTTATGACGAAGAATTCATCTCTATCGTGGGCGGTTCCGGTTGCGGTAAGTCCGTTCTCGCCAAGATCATGCTTGGTCTGTACGAACCCACTCGCGGTCAGTTCCTCTATCGCGACAAGCCCATCAAGAACCTGAAGGACCACTGGAACGAAGTCCAGTCTGTGTTCCAGGATCCGTTTGGCTGCTTCAACCAGTTCTTTACCATCCGCTCTCAGCTCGAAGACGCTCTGAACATCCTGAAGGATAAGCCCTCCAAGGAAGAAGTCCGTCGTCGCGTTGACGAAGGCCTGATGGCTGTGAACGTCAAGCCCGAAGATATCGAAGGCAAGTATCCCTTCGAACTTTCCGGTGGTCAGATGCAGCGTATGCTCCTTGCCCGTATCTTCGCTCTTCGCCCGAAGGTGTTGATTGCTGACGAAGCTACCTCCATGGTGGACGCCTGCGTTCGTGCAAACATCCTTGACTATCTTCGTAAGTTGAAAGACGAACTGAAGATGACCGTGATCTTCGTGACTCACGATATCGGTCTTGCCAACTACGTTTCCGACCGTATCTTCATCATGAACGAAGGTAAGATCGTGAACCAGGGTACTCCTGCAGAAGTTCTGGACAACACCAGCGAACCGCACACCCTGAAGCTGCTTGACGATATTCCTGAAGTCCACAAGACTGAATGGATCAAGAACAGCAAGCGTTCTAAGAAGGGCTAGTTCCTACTAGAACTTTGAAACGTCCCGGTTCCATGGAAATGGAGCCGGGGCTTTTTTTATCCAGTTTGCGGGACCTGTCTGACGTCCACCCATAAAAAGCATTCCTAATAGGAATAATTTGTTTTCTCTTGAAAACGCAAATGTGGCGAGAGGTTATTACAAACGCTTTTTTTATAAGTATATTGAGCAATATGAGAACGTGTAATCTTGTATTGTCTGTCCTGGGTGCCGGTGCCCTTGCAAGCGCTTTTGCCGGCCCTCTTCTGATTAACCAGCTGGGTTTTACCCCCAATTCCGAAAAGTTGGCCATTGTGCCGGGCAGCGATGCCAACGAACTTGAGGTTCGCGACTTGAACGGAAAGACCGTTTTGACCATGGAAGCCCCTATGGTCTATGACTGGGAATTCAGCGGGGAAGAAGTCCAGACCTATGATTTTTCTGCAGTGAAGACTCCGGGTACCTACCGCCTTTATCGCGGTGGCGAGTATCTGGGTAACCCCATCGTGATCGGCGATCGCGTTTATGAAGAGTTGGCCAAGGGTGCCATCAAGTGGTTCTATTACCAGCGTGCCAGCATGCCTATCGAGGCTCAGTACGGTGGAAAGTGGGTTCGTGCTGCTGGCCATCCTGACGATAAGGTGATTGTTTACGGTACCGATGAACGTACCGCTGCCGGTTACCAGAAGTCCGTGGGCAAGAAGCATCCCAAGGCTGGCAAGAATGTGGTTATCAATTCTTCCAAGGGTTGGTACGATGCCGGTGACTACGGCAAGTATGTGGTGAATTCTGGCATTACCGTGTTCACCTTGCTGCAGCTTTATGAAAATTTCCCCACCTACATGGACTCCCTCACCTGGAACATTCCCCGTGAGTTGAAGAACATGCCCCTGATTCTTGAAGAGGTCAAGTATAATCTGGACTGGATGCTGACCATGCAGGACGAAGACGGCGGCGTGTACCACAAGGTGACTACCTTGATGTTCGGCGGATCCGTGATGCCCGAAAAGGATGGCGCTCCCCGTTATGCCATTATCAAGAACGTGACCGCAACTCTGGACTTTGCCGCAGTGATGGCTCAGGCCAGCGTGGTGTACAAGAAGTTTGACGCCGCTTATGCGGATCAGTGCCTGAAGGCTGCCGAAAAGGCATACGCCTGGGCCAAGAAGAATCCCAAGGCTTTTTACAAGCAGCCTGATGACGTTCAGACTGGTAGCTACGCTCCCGGTGATGAAAACGGCAAGGATGAATTCCGCTGGGCGGCAACCGAACTGTACCGCGCCAAGGTGGTGGCTGGCCAGAAGGACAAGGCTGCAAGTGGCTATCTGGCTGACTTGAAGGCTAACAAGTTTACTCCCGATGGCGCCTGGTGGGGCAACGTGAATATGCTTGCCGCTTTCCGCGTGGCCATGGACGGTGCCACTTTCGGTGCTGACTTGAACAAGGCTGCCAAGAAGGTGGTGATGGATGAGGCCAACAACCTCCGTGCCGTGGGCGATACCAGCGGTTACCATCTGCCGGCATTCCCCTGGAGCTGGAACTGGGGCTCCAACAGTGCAATGGCCAACAACGCCATGGTGCTGCTCCACGCCTACTATCTGACTGGCGACAAGAGCTATGTGGATGGCGCCCAGCAGGTTCTGGACTACCTGCTCGGAAAGAACCCCATGGAAATTTCCTATGTGACCGGTTTCGGTTATCGCAGTGCCCGCAATCCTCACCACCGTCCTAGCGAAGGTGACTTTGTAGACGATCCGGTGCCTGGCATGCTGGTGGGTGGCCCGCACCTTGGCAAGCAGGATATTAACCTGGATGGCAAGGAATCCTGGAAGTGCGAAAACTATGCCGCTGCCGACAAGCCGGCCCTGGCCTACATCGACAACCGTTGCAGCTACGCAACCAACGAAGTGGCCATTAACTGGAACGCTCCCCTGGCTTATGTGGCTGGCGCCTTGCAGGCTATTTACTTGAATATTGCTAATACTCCCGCCAAGTAATTTTACTTATTGGTCGCGCGCGGGATAGCGCGAAAACTTTGAAAGGGACCTCGCCAAGGCGGGGTCTTTTTTATTGTAGAGAATATCTTCTTTTATTTGCAACATTCGTATATTTAAAACGTCAGATTAATGAATATGGCTTGCGGAAAACCCTCTATTAAAAAATCAACAAGTCCAAGGATTATGGAATTGGCGGTTGGAGCGATAGTTATGAATGTCCGAAGTATTAGTATTGTAATTTTCTTTTGCATAGTTATATCGTTTGCTGAAGGCGATTCCCTTTCAAATGATGTCTTTGGCGAGTATTGCCTTGTCAAAGATGAGAAAAATGTGTGGAACCTAGAAAAATATAAAGAAAACAAGCCTTTCCTTTTTTCATATATTCGTTGTTCTTATACAGGTTTGTATGGCGTTTTTATTTCTGATCCTTGGTCTTCATTTGGTGTTCCTATGGGATCATCCTCGTTTGATAAGAATAAGCCTTCTAAATGTTCTAATAAGTTTTCTTTTGATAGAGAGTATATTTTTGCAAATGAATTTAAAGTAGAACAAACAAAAGAGTGGGCGAACGAAATTGCTGGTTTGCAAAATAAATTTCACGATTTGGATTGGAAAGTTACTTACGACTCAAATTATGTTCGCCTCAATACATCGGGAACTGCCAAAATTTATATTTCCGGCTTCTGTACCGAGGAACAGCTGAAAATGATTCAGGAACGGAAGGCGGATAAATTGTACAATAGGAAATAGTTTTGATTATTATTTTGAGCCTCGCTTTTGCGAGGCCTTTTTGCGTTGTACGGCTATTGCAATAATTGCAAAACTGTTTGCTATAGGGGGGTGAATATAGGCCCTTTTCGGACGTAATTTTTAGGGTGGGGAAGTTCCCTTGGTGTGTGTACGTAGAATAATATGAGGGACAAATTATGTTCGGAGTTGGTTTTCGCGGAAAGGCTCGCGTAGTTGCCTTATCGCTTGGGATTGCGGCCTTTGCTGCAAATTTTGGTTTTGCACAGGATCAGCTTTACACGGAAATGTTTCCGCTGTCGGCTGTGAAACTTCTGGATGGTCCTTTGAAGGATCGTCAGGAATTGAATGGCGAAACCCTTCTGGCTTACGATACGGATAAACTGATTGCGCCTTTCTACGAAGAGGCGGGCATGAAGCCTAAGGCAACCAAGTTTAGCAACTGGGCTGGTTTGGATGGCCATGTTCTGGGGCACTACTTGAGCGCCTTGGCTATGCATTATGCGGCTACCGGCGATACGGAAATCAAGAAGCGCATGGAATATGTGGTGGATGAACTGGAAATCATCCAAAAGCAGAATTCCAAGGACGCAAACTTTGTAGGCTACATCAGTGGCGTTCCCAACGGAAAGTCCATGTGGCTCAAATTCAAGAACGGCGATGCCGGCGCACAGAACGGCTATTGGGTCCCTTGGTACAATATTCACAAGACTTATGCGGGTTTGCGTGATGCCTGGATGTACGGTGGCGTGACTCGTGCCAAGGATATGTTCCTCGCTTTGTGCGACTGGGGTATTACCATTACTAATGGCCTGAATGATTCCAAGATGGAATCCATGATGGGCACGGAATACGGCGGTATGAATGAAGTGTACGCCGACGCTTACGAAATTACCAAGAATTCCAAGTACCTGGATGCGGCCAAGAAGTGGTCCCATAAGTGGCTGTTGAATGCCATGGCTTCGGGTAATGACAACTTGAGCAATCGTCATGCCAATACCCAGGTGCCGAAAGTGGTGGGCTTTGCCCGTGTGGCAGAATTGAGCGGCGACAAGACTTATAAGGCGGGCGCTGAAACCTTCTGGGATATTGTGGTGAACAAGCGCAGTATCGCCATTGGCGGTAACAGTATTTCTGAACACTTCCCGGAATATGACAAGTACAACAAGTACATCGAGGAACGTGAAGGGCCTGAATCCTGCAATACTTACAATATGCTGAAGCTGACGGAACGCCTGTTCCATATGACTCCCAGCGCCAAGTATGCGGACTTCTATGAACGTGCCTTGTTCAACCATATTTTGTCTACAATTCATCCTACTCACGGTGGCTACTGCTACTTTACTCCGGCACGCCCCCGCCATTACCGCGTTTACTCCAAGGTGAATGCGGGCATGTGGTGCTGCGTTGGCTCCGGCATGGAAAACCCGGGTAAGTATGCCCAGTTTATCTACACCAAGGAAAATGACGCGCTGTACGTGAATTTGTATGCAGCGACGGAATTGAACTGGAAAGAAAAGGGAATTAAGATTAAGCAGGAGACTGCGTTCCCCAAGGGTGAGGTGTCGAAATTTACCGTGAGCGGCGCCGGCAGTTTCAAGATGATGCTGCGTCATCCTTACTGGGTGAAGGCCGACGAATTCAAGGTTGTGGTGAATGGCGATACTGTGGTAACCAAGTCTGACGCGTCCAGCTATGTTTCTGCTGGTACTGTAAAGGCTGGCGACGTGGTGGAAGTTATTTACCCCATGCATACTCATATCGAGGAACTTCGCGGCATGAGCGATTACGTGGCGCTGCTTCACGGTCCTATTGTGCTGAGTGCCAAGACGGGAACGGAAGGCCTTAGCGGTCTCGTGGCTGATGATGGCCGCTGGAGCCACATTGCAGGTGGCGCCTTGCAGTCTCTGGATGGAGCTCCCATGCTTGCCAGTGAAAAGGCTGACATTCCCTCTAAGTTGACCCCCGTAAAGGGCGAACCCTTGCACTTCAAGGCTCCTTACTTGTTTGCCGCCCAGAAGGATGCTAACCTGTTGCTGGAGCCGTTCTACGAAGTTCATGATGCTCGTTACATGATGTATTGGATGGTGATGACGGATCCTGCCGTTCTTGAAAAGCTGAAGAAGGAACAGGAAGAAGCCTTGGCTCTTGATGAAAAGACGGTAGACAAGGTGGCCCCTGGCGAACAGCAGCCCGAGGCGGATCATCGCATGAAGAACGAAAATTCTTCTACCGGGACTCATCAGGGTGAATTCTACCGTGATGCAGGCCAGTGCTCTGGCGGCGATGGCGGATTCATTAGCTACGAGCTGGAAACCAACAGCGAAGATTCTTTGGACCTGATGGTGCGTTACTGGGGTAACGAAGGTTGCAACCGCGCCTTTGACATCATGATCGATGACAAGAAACTTGCCAGCGAAAACATTTCCAACAAGTGGAAGAAGGATGAATTCGTTAATGTGAAGTATCCCATTCCCGATGAAATGGTGAAGGGCAAGAAGGTGATTACCGTAAAGTTCCAGGCAAGCACCGGCATGGTGGGCGGGATCTTCGGAGTGCGCCTGTTGCGTAACAAGCCGAAGCCGGAACCTGTTGTAGAAGATACGACCAAGACGGATTCTACCTTGGCTGTTCGCCCCGCTGCTGGTGTCGCTGCCGCTGTAGCCAAGTTCCGTGCCCGCGCCAGCCAGAACATCTTGCAACTGGAAGCAGGCGCCCCCCTGCAGGGCAACGTTTCGCTGAAGATTTACTCTATGGATGGCCGAGTGGTGCAGGCTCATGTGCTGAAGGCCGGCGAATCCTCCTTCAACGTGGATATTAGCGCTGTGGAGAACGGAACCTACATTTTGCGCCTGATGCAGAATGGTGCGGTTTACGCCAATACCATTTTCAGCAAGAAGGGCGGAATCTAGCGGACTAAAAATTTGGTTATGGGAGGGCACCTGGCGCAAGCTGGGTGCCTTTTCATTTTTTTGAGATTATATTATGGGGTGGAGGAAAACATGTTCAGGAAGAGTGTTTTAGGTTTTGCTTTTTTAGTAGGTTGCGTTTTTGCGCAGACTCCTTCGCAGGCTGCTTCGCCGGCAGCGTCGCCGGATCCGTCGTCGGTTAATGCGGGTCTGGTGCTTCAGGATTTGGACTACACGGACCATCTGCAGACATTGCCTAATTACGACCGTGGTTTTTATTATTCCCAGGCCCTCCATGTTAAGGTGGAAGGTTCCAAGCCTATTGAAAAGCCATACGGTAAGCTGGTTCACCTTCGTGCAGACCTTGCGGAATTCAGCAGCCGCGCCTGGCTGACGATTGATACCACCGGGGGCCGGCGCGATACCACATGGGGCAAGTCCCAGGATTTGACGGAAGATGCATTGAATGTCTTGCAGACGTCTTTCGATAACATTCGCAAGTATGGTAGCAAGGTCATCGTCCGTTTCTGTTACGACCCGTGGTTTGATGGGCACTCCAACACTACCGCGGAACACGAGTGGGTGCTGCGCCACATTGAACAGCTGGCCCCGCTTCTGACAAAGAACGTCGACATCATCGTGGCTCTTGAAATGGGCATGCACGGCGCTTTCGGTGAAATGCATTCCGATACGACGATTACTTACCCGCAAGTTGCGGAGGCTGTGAACAAGATGCTGCGCCTGACTCCGCCGGAGCTTAAGATTCTCACCCGCACGGGGAATTACTCTGCCGCAGTTCTTGGCTTTGAAAACTGGGGCGTTGATTTCAACATCGACAGCGATGTGTTCAAGAAGATTGCCGAGGCCAAGGGCGATACCATGTACCGCGTAGGAATGTTCAACGATGGCTACCTGGGGACGCAATACGATTACGGAACCTGGGGTGCGGATTGCAAGACTTCCATCTGCCGCGAGGAAGGCGTTGCCTGGCTGGAAAAGTACAGCATCAATACGCCCTACGGTGGCGAGGCTGTAGAAACCGCCAGCGGTTACCAGGTCATCAACACTCCGGAATTTTTGGCCCACGAAGGTTTCCGCACTCACACCAGCTACCTGAATCTTCACTGGAACGATAAAGTCATTGCTCGCTGGAAGGCCGCCCACTTTGCAGGCAAGGATTACGAATATGACGGCTCCAAGATTGATACGCTGACCGGCTTCAAGTACATTGAAGATCATCTAGGTTATCGCCTTGTTCTGCGGGAATCCTG
Organism: Fibrobacter sp. UWH1; assembly: GCF_002210365.1. Lineage (NCBI taxonomy): Bacteria > Pseudomonadati > Fibrobacterota > Fibrobacteria > Fibrobacterales > Fibrobacteraceae > Fibrobacter > Fibrobacter sp. UWH1. The sequence continues at coordinate 10,965 of NZ_MWQG01000029.1, read as the reverse complement.
TTTGCCGGATACTGTTGGAACCAGCAAGACTTTGCGTGCAAAATTGAAAATCCAGAACGTTGGCTTTGGAAACTTGACCCATGAAATGAAAACTTCTCTGGTGCTGAAGTGGGAAGCTCCTGAATGGCATTGTCCTTATACGGATCCCCGAATTGACTGTACGCAGCCCGAATTTTATGGCCAAACTTTGTATCAAGAGATTCCGTTGGATTCTGTAATTGATTTCCGGAATGCGCATAGCCGAACGATTACAGTGAATGGCGGTGATACAATTACCTCTTTTGATGGAACGAATGATTTGCGCATTGTTGCGACGTTGAAAAATGTGTCCGAAATGCCCAACGGAGAGTGGAAAGCCTTTTTGAAAATTGTGAATTCTGGGGATAGCGTAAATCAAAGTATTCACTTTGCCAATGATCCTAAATATTTCGAATCGTCGAGTGTGGGCAATTACATCGGTAGCTTTGTGTACGATAGTCGAAAAACCGAGAGTATTGACGTTAAGTTCAGAACTCGCGGCGAAGCGAAGTTGCAAACCCGCGTGGAACGCGCCGACCAGAAAATCCAGGTCCGCGATGGTCGCAGTCGTTCAAACGCACTTGGCAAAAAACGCGACGGGTCTGGCGATAAGCTGTTCCGTGCGAATGGAAAAGCCGTGAAATAAAAGTCGGGTGGCGCCGACAAAAAAAGGTGGTGTTATGAAAAAGTTGTTTGGGTTTGCGGGAAGTTTGGTTCCTGTGCTTTCTCTGGTGGCGTTCCTCGGAACTTCTGCCCAGGCGGAGATTTCTGTAATGGTGGATGCGTCCGCCGGCGTCAAGAAAATTTCCCCTTACCTCTATGGCCGAAACATTGATAAGGTCAGCGCCGATAGCGCCCGCCTTAGTGATGAGGACAAGACTTCCATCAAGACGATGAACGAAGCCGGCATCCGTTTTATTCGTGCAAACTACGGCAACAATTCTACCCGCTACAACTGGCGAAAAAAGTTGACCGTTCATCCGGACTGGTACAACAACGTGAATGCCGTAGACTGGGACATTACCGCCAAGAAGATTCTGGATAACATGCCTCAAGCAGATGCCATGTATGCTTTCCAGCTGACAGGTTATGCGGCCGCCACCAACGAATACAACTTTGCAGATTGGACTTTCTACAAGGCTCACAATGATACCTGGGCCAAGGCAACCCTTGACTTGGCTGGCGGTGGCGAAGTTGCCGACGATGGAGAGACTCTCATCAAGGCTGGTGATTACAGCTTGTATTGCGAGCCTTGGCCCGCCGATTCCACTGTTGGAATTATTGACCACTGGGCAAGAGAATTGAAGTACGACATGTCCAGACTTCAGTATTGGAGCATGGACAATGAAATGGAAATCTGGAACGGTACCCACGGAGATTTGCCGCTGGATATGGATCCGGATTTCTTGGTGGAACGCTATGTTGACGTAGCCAAGAAGGCCCGCACCGTTTGGCCCGAAATCAAGTTGACGGGTCCTGTGGTAGCCAATGAATGGCAGTGGTGTACTACGGGTGCGTCTGAAGGCAAGTCCGGCCTGGGCAAAGGCGAAGACCGTAATTATTGCTGGCTTGAATACTTTATCAAGCGCCTTGCCGAAGAACAGAAAAAGTCTGGCGTCCGTATGCTTGACGTGTTTGACATGCACTGGTATCCCTCGGAAAAGACTTACGCAGAACGTGTCAATTGGCACCGAGTTTTCTTTGATACCACCTACAATTATTCCGGCGCTAACGGCATTAAGCTGGTGAATGGAAAATGGGATAACAACCAGACCAAGGAATATATTTTCGAACGTGTGAATGGTTGGCTGGATCAGTACTTCGGTAAAGGTCACGGCATTACCTTGGGCCTTACCGAAACTTCCATTATTGACGAGAAAGATCCCATGACCACGGCGATTTCCTATGCATCCTGGCTTGGAACCTTTATGGATCACGGTGTGGAAATTTTCACTCCCTGGACATGGGGCGATGGCATGTACGAAGTACTGCACCTCTTTAGTCGCTATAACGGGGAATTCCGAGTGCAGTCTGAATCCAGCAACGATTCCTTGCTTTCCGCCTATTCCTCTGTAAGCAACGCAAGAGATTCCATGACGGTGATTCTTGTGAACCGCGCAGAAAAGGATGCACAAAGCGTGACCTTGAATGTGAAGGGCTTGAAGAATGTGGGTGCTTCTGCAGAAACTTTGACATTGGCTGGAATCAGCGGCGAGACTTTTGTTTCTCACGAAAGCAATGCATTGAAGAAGGGGACCGCAACAGTTTCCGCGGCTGTTGACGGTGCTGGTACAGTGGCTCTCGAAGTGCCTGCAAAGTCCATTGTGGCGGTTCGCTTGACTGCTGATGCGGGCGAAGTGATTGAGGCTATTGCAAAACCCATTGTGCGGAACGATCGTCGCCACAATAACCTGCCTATGATTTTCCGCGATGATTACCAAATCAAGGTTCGTGGCGGTGAACACTTCGACAATAAAATTTTCCGTGTGAATGGAAAAGTGGTGAAGTAAAAAAGTCAACGATGGATTTAATAATAAATGCCCCGGCACAAAAGTGTCGGGGCTTAATGCTTTTTGGATCCTTCGGTCACTGCGTTCCCTCAGGATGACGCGGACGATACAAAAAATTAGCCGTTGACGAGTTTCACGAACTCTCTGCAGACTTCTTCGGGATTGGGCTTGCCAAAAATTGCGGAACCCACCACGAAGACGTTGGCGCCGGCTTCCTTGCAAGCTAGGATGTTGTCCAGCTTGACGCCGCCATCGATCTGGATGTCAAGTTCCGGTTTCATCTGGCGAAGTTCGCGGATCTTGTCCAGGCAATAGGGGATGAGGCTCTGGCCGCCGAAACCCGGATTCACGGACATGACGAGGACCATGTCAACGATGTCCAGCACATGCTTGATGTTAGAAAGCGGGGTTGCGGGGTTGATGGCCACAGCGGGCTTTACGCCAAGTTCTGCAATCTGGTGCAGCAAGCGGTCCAGATGGTTAGTGGTTTCGGCGTGCACACTGATGAGGTGTGCGCCGGCCTTAGCAAATTCAGCCACGTAGTTTTCGGGGTTGGCAATCATCAGGTGGCAATCCAGGGGGAGGCTGGTGCCCTTCTTGACGCAGGCGGAAATGCCCGGGCCAAAGCTGATGTTGGGGACGAAATGACCGTCCATGATATCCAGGTGAACGAGGCCTGCGCCGCCGTTTTCGATAGCCTTGAGGCCGTTACCCAGTTCCAAAAAGTTTGCGTTCAATACGCTAGGTGCGATAATCTGCTTCATGAATTGCAAGTTAGAAATTTTGCCAAGGACTCGCAAGACCATGTAACGGCTTGGCATGGAATTTGCAAACAAACATTAGACGGATAAATTACATTTTACTATCTTTACGCTTAAATAAAAACCAAGGAGAAAATAAAATGTCTAAAGGTACTAAGACCGTAGTTGCAAAGCCGGCTGCCAAGAAGGCTGCTGCTAAACCCGCTGCAAAGGCTGCCACCAAGGCCGCAAAGCCCGCCGAAAAGAAGCCCGCTGTAAAGGCCGAAGAAAAGGTTGTTGCTAAGAAGGCTCCTGCAAAGGCTGCCGCTAAGCCTGCAGCAAAGGCTGCTACTAAGGTTGCAAAGCCCGCTGCCGAAAAGAAGACTGTTGCCAAGGCCGCTCCCAAGGCTCCCGCCAAGGCTGCAAAGAAGTCTGCCGCTCCCAAGAAGGTTACTCAGGAAGTCGTTGCTGACTGTCCGCTGGCTACCACCGTTTCTATCGCAGGTACCTTCAACAACTGGATGGTTGATGTGGACATGCTGAAGAAGGACAAGAAGACTGGTCTCTGGAAGATCAAGCTGGAACTTGTTCCGGGCGATTATGAATACAAGTTTGTTTGCGACGGTGAAAACTGGGACGTAGGCGACAACAAGATCATGCACGTTTAATTTGCTGATTTTACAAATTGCGTTTGAGAAGGTTCCTCTAAGGAGGGGCCTTTTCATTTTTAGGTTAGAATGCCTGGATTATTGGGAAAGTTTCTTTGTTGGGTAGAATTTTCTTTGCGGTAAAGAATTAGATTCTCTATGGAGAAATTTTAAACAAGTGTGGGTAGAGAATATTGTGAAGGGAATGAAGTTCTTTTTTGCGGGAATTTTGGGCGCGTTGGCTCTGAATCTTGGGGCTTGCGGCTCTGACGATAAAAGTTCCACGGCTCCGATGGATGAATTGTCATCGGGTTCTGAAGATTATTTGTTTTCGTCAGGTGAGGAAAATTCTAACGGTTTAGTTTCCGGTTCTTCAGATTCGTCGGTTGATTCGTTGGCGGGAACATCTTCAAATTCCTTGACAAGTTCCGCAGAGGACTTGTCGGCAGGTTCCGCGACGGACCCTACGGCAGACACGGTTGTTGCGCTGAAAAATCCTCCGGTCATCTTTACCGAAGTGGACCTTGTGAATTTGTCTTACAAGGATGAAGAAGGTGGTGACGCCGGTTGGGTGGAAGTTTATAATCCAGCAGATACGGCGGTAAACTTGAAGGGTTATTATCTGACCAACTCCAAGGCGGAACAGACCAAGTTCCAGTTTGGCAATGTGGTAGTTCTGCCAAAGTCCCACATGATTGTTTACCTGTCTGGGAGAAACTTGCCGGACTATGTGGCGCCCCATGATACTGTCAATCTTTTGAGTTCCTATTGTGAAGGGGAAACGGATGCGGTAAATTATCCTGGTCGTGGTGCCAGCGAAATAAAACCTTTGGATGGTGCGTCCGATTTTTGCTTTGTGGAAAATGGAGTGAATAGAGCCGGCGCCCAGATGATTCCCGTGAAGTCAACTCTGGGTTATTACGTTTTGTCATTGACCATCGGCTCGACGAACGAGGGTAGGGTTCCTGTGGATCTTTCCAAGGCAAATCAGTTTCAGCTGAAAGCTTATATCCCCAAGGATCACGAAGTCTACTTCAAGATTTTGCAGAAGGGTTTCCGCGAAATTAAAAGCTGGAACAAGATGCTGGTGGGAACGGGAGATTCCAACACGGTTTATTCCATTAGGCCGCCTCTTCATTCTGACTATCCCAACCTAGCTGAAATTACGGGTCTTCGCCTGGACAAGGATTATCACGATTCTCTTGCTACAGTTATTAAGGTTTTCAGTTATATCGCCTATAGCCGCGGAAACGAACCTCACGCCAATTTCAAGTCCAAGAAGGATGGTGGTTCTCTCTATTTGTTCAATGGCGAAAAACAGCTTGTGGATTCCGTGATGTATCCGGCGGCTGTTATCGGAAAAACTTGGTCCCGAGAAATTGCGGCAGTCAATGGTGTGGTCGTCGGCGCAGTTACCAGTACCTCCGCGAAGTGGGGCTTCGCAAATGCAACGCCTTATGGTGAAACTGTAGGCGCTGTGGAAAATGCTCCCCAAACTGTGAAAACAGAATTCCCTAACTCCGGTTTTTATTCTGCGCCTTTCTCTATTGCCTTTGGAACTGATGATGAAATCCGCTGCGAAAAGGGCGGTACTGTTCCCACAGCAACGAGCCCGCTGATGGTTACTAGTTTGAAGATTGATACCACCACGGTTTTGCGCTGTGCTACTTTTGAAAACGGTGCTGTTCCTGGTAACGTCATTAACCGCACTTATGTTTTTGAAGACCAGCCTACGGTCGCTTCCGTATTTATTACTGGCGATCCGCTGCAGATGTTCCATGCCGATTCCGGCTTGTTCATGAATGAAAATTTCTGGGGCGACAAGGAAATTCCTGTGAACATTGAATTGCTGGAAGCCGGTCAAAAGGTGAGCGGCTTCAGCGAGAACGCAGGTCTTGCTATTAGCGGTAACGCCACCCGAACTTGGGCGAAGAAATCTGTGGAAATTACCTTCCGCGAAAAGTACGGAAAGAATAAACTGGATTATGTGCTGTTCCCGGAATTTCCCGACTTGAAAAAATTCAAGAGCTTCAAACTGCGCAACAACGGAAACAACTATCACTTTGATTACATCCGCGATATGTTGGCTTCCTCCATTACGGAAGGCCTGGGCATTGATTATCAGCATGGCCGCGCCTCCATTGTTTTCTATAACGGGGAATACTACGGCATTCATAACATTCGCGAATCCTCCAACAAGAATTATTACCTGGCCAAGTACAATCTGGACGGGGACCAGGTGGACATCTTGAATAGTTCCGCTGAATCTATCACAGGCTCCCCGGTGGATTTCATTGCGCTGACCAACTTCTTGCTTACTAAGACCATGACTGATGAAGATGTGGCCACTGTGAATGAGCAGATGGATTTGAATAATTTCATCAACTACTATGCTGCAGAAATATTTGCAAACAATCGCGACTGGCCCGGCAACAATCGCAAGGTTTGGCGTGGCAGCAATCCCAAGACTCCCTGGAAGTGGTTCATGTACGATACGGATATGGCCTTTGACAACTCCCAGACTGATAAACAGGAAAACTTGAAGGGCAATATTTTTGAATTCGTGACTGCCGCAAATTCTGGCTGGCCCAACAATCCTGAATTCACTCAGCACTTGCGCATGCTGCTGAAGAATGAAAATTTCAAGGCCGCGTTCATCAACCAGATAGCCGCCATTCTTTGCATGAACTTTAGCGCTGAACGCGTCGTTGCCCGCATGGAAAAACTGAAGGCCGCCATTGCCGCCGAAGTAGCCCGCGATCAAAAACGCTGGAGCAAGAACGTGGCTACTATGACGGAACATGAAGGCAGAATCAAGACCTTTGCCACCACCCGCCAGGATGTGGTCCGCAACGAAATGAAGGAACATTTTGCCTTGGGCGAAATGGTGGACGTGACTCTCGCAAGTTCTGGCAATGGCAATGTGCAGGTTCATTACTTGCCGTTGGATAAATCCTCACTGAAGATCAAGTTCTTCAAGGGTACGCCCGTGACGCTTACTGCTGTGCCGAAGGATGGCGGAATATTCATAGGCTGGAGTGATGGCGTCAAGGACGCAACTCGCACCATTGATCCTGAAGACGGCTTGAAGATAACTGCGAACTTTAAGTAGGTCGCTTGACACTTTTGTTGCCATCTTTGAAAAAAAAATTGTAGAATAGTGACTGCAAAAAAGGAGTTTTTATGAAGAATATTTTTGCAAGAATGGGTGTCGCTGTTTTGGTTTCTGCCATGGCTTTTGCATTGAATGCCTGCGGCAGCGATTCGGGTTCCTCGGCAGGAGACGATCCTGGCACTTCCAATGGTAACGTAGAAACCAGTTCCATGATTGATTCCAGAGATGGTCAGAAGTATAAGACCGTAAAGATTGGAAAGATGGTCTGGATGGCGGAAAATATGAATTACAAGACTGCGGCCAGCAAGTGCTATGACGACAAGTCTGAAAACTGCGAAAAGTATGGACGCCTGTATACTTGGAATGACGCCATGAATGCTTGTCCCGGTGGCTGGCATTTGCCTAACAAGGATGAATTTGAAGGTTTGAGAACATTGGCAGGCCAGACTGCCGAAGATATTGAAAAGGCTGGTGTGGTGCTGAAGTCCAAATCGGGTTGGGCAGAGAATGGCAACGGTACGGACGACTTCGGTTTTGGCGCGCTGCCTGCTGGTGATTACGACGGCATTGATGATGGTCTTTTTGACGATGAGGGCAAACGAACTCGCTTTTGGTCTTCTACGGAGGAATCTAGCGGCAACGGGTATTATCTGCGTTTGGGGTACAACTCTGATAACGCCAGCATAAACAGTAGTGACAAGAGAAATGGTCTATCAGTTCGCTGCGTGAAGGACTAGTTTTTATTTGCAGTGTTTCTGTTAGGGACCGCAGTGGCGTAGCCATTCGAACGGGTTTACGTTTTTTGTAAGGCGTTCCCAGAACCCGGTTGAACGAAAAACGCCGGAGGCGTTTATAGCGCAAGGGCCCGGCTGGCGCGAGCCAGCAACAGCCAAAAAAATATTCTAAATTTCGCGCTGTAATTTAATGAGGCGCGCCGCGCCAGAAAAGGGAAAACATGAAGAACACTAATATCCCCGAAGAACAGTTTGTGAAGGCTGCCGCTCAGTTCGGCACCCCGCTTTGGATTTACGACCGCGCAACAATCGAACAGCGTTGCAAGGAAGTGAAGGTTTTTGATAACGTGCGTTTTGCCCAGAAGGCTTGCCCCAACCTCAGCGTGATCTCCCTGGTCCGCAAGCAGGGTTGCGTGGTGGATGCTGTGAGCGCCGGTGAAATTGTCCGCGCTCTCAAGGCCGGCTACAAGGGCGGCTGCGAAAAGGGTAAGGTTCCCGAAATCGTTTACACTGCCGACATCTTCGACAAGGACGCCCTGGAACTGGTGAAGGAACACAACATCGCTGTGAACGTTGGCTCTCCCGACATGATCCAGCAGCTGGCTGATGCCGGCGTGAAGTCCGAACTGACCATCCGCGTGAACCCGGGTTTCGGTCATGGTCATTCCCGCAAGACCAACACTGGTGGCGATCTTTCCAAGCACGGCATTTGGCACGAACAGATCAAGGACTGCGTGAAGCTGGCTCAGGCAAATGGCATGTGGATTACTGGTCTGCACATGCACATCGGTTCCGGTTCTGACTTTGAACATTTGGCTTCTGTTGCTGAAGCTATGTGCGACGCAAGCCGTCGTCTCGGTTCTCACCTGCGCACCATCAGCGCCGGCGGTGGTCTTCCTATCGAATACCACGAAGAGAACAAGGGCCCGCATATCGACATGGCTGCCTACTATGGCATTTGGGATGGTGCCCGCAAGAAGATTCAGCAGAGCATCGGTCACGACGTTCATCTGGAAGTGGAACCGGGTCGCTACCTGGTTGCAGAAAGCGGCTACCTCATGGCTGAAATCCGCGCTGTCAAGAAGCAGGGCGACAATCTGTTCTACATCGTTGACGCTGGCTTTACCGACCTGGTTCGCCCCAGCTTCTACGGTTCCTACCATCAGATTTCCGTGATTGCCCGCGATGGTCGCGAGCTGAACGAAACTGTGGACGCTGTTGTTGGCGGCCCCCTCTGCGAATCCGGTGACGTGTTCACTCAGGAAGAAGGAGGCTTCGTCGTGACTCGCAAGCTCCCCAAGGCCAAGGTGGGCGACCTCCTGGTTCTCCACGATGCTGGCGCTTACGGTGCTGCAATGTCCAGCAACTACAACAGCCGTCGTTACGCTGCCGAAGTGATGTACACCAACGGCGAAATGAAGGTTGTCCGCGAACGTCAGACGTTTGAGCAGATGTTGCAGAACGACAAGATTATCGAATTCTAAGTTTGCGATTCCTGCGGGAATCACGTGACTCAATGAAAATCAAAAAAAGCCGGCGATTAATTTCGTCGGCTTTTTTGTGTGGGGATTTCACCTTGGTGAGTTTCCCTTTTTGTTTGCTTTGTTTATTCGAAATCGTAAAGTAACTGGGAAGTTACTCTTATGTTGTCGAAGGAACCTTTTACCATGAAATTGGATACGCCGCTTATACCCGTCATGCAGCATGTGTTCTTGTAGCCGATGTAGAGGTCGTTGCGTGCTCGGAATGATGGACTGTAACCGTAAGGGTCCATGATGTAGGCCAGTTGTTTGCCGTTCAGGAATATGGCTGTTTTTGTTCCGTCCCACTGGCCGGCGATTTTATTCCAGCCGTCCTCAAATACAACTGGGGCGGAAACATAGTCATATCGATCGCTTCCATTCTTGAAGAAGAAAAGCTTGCTTTCGCTGACAACAAAAGTTAATCGTCCTTCGTTGTTTCCCACCAGAGCGCTTCTTTTGTAGTCAAAGTTTTCGCCGGGTTTGAAATAGAATTCGATGGTTCCCTGGGGGAGGGTGTCTTCCATGGCGATGGGCAGCTGGACGTTCTTGTTCACGAGCGTCAAAGCCTTTCCTGTATAGCCGTTCTCAAGTGTTCCACTTTCCCAAGTATAATCGCCTTCGAAATCTTCAAAGTATTCCAATGAATAGAGTGATGAGGAACTTGAACTAATGAATTCCGAGCTGCTGGATACGGCGTTGTAGTAAACTGTATTGGATGAATTTACGGACAAATTCATAGAAGAACTGGAACTGCATTCTATGCTGCTGCTTGACTGCTCGTATTCAATTTGGGTGGAGTGTTCCGGTTCGGTGGAGGTGAGGGCGTCGCTTTTGATGTAGCTGATTGTTCCAGCCTCTTTCTTGCAGAGACAATTGGGGATGTTCCAAATGCCCATGTCGCTAATGACTGCGATGTAGGCCGCGTCGGTTCCCAGCTTGAAGGTGCAAGCGTAGGCGTCGCTGGAAGAATGGACGGAGTAGATTTCGTAGGTCCCGTGACTATCCTGGATGGTTATGTCGAACCGGTTTTTCTGTTCGTTGTATTTGACCTTTGTACAGGTGGCGCCGTAGTAATCCAGGAAATAGCTTGTGCGATCGCATACAAAAGTCTTTAGATAGGTGTTATCCGATAGACCCTCTTCCCAGTAGGCACTTTCGTCAACGTTGTATTCTTCGTTGCAAGTTTCAAGGGGCGATTTGGATGGAGCCTCGATTGCGAAGTCTGCGTTGCTCTCTGAATCGCTGCAACTAGCCAGGTTCAACATGAAAAATGCGGCTGTTGTTGCCAAAGCGTGGTGCTTAAGCTGCATGAATCCTCCTAATTTTGGTGCCAAATTTAGAATTTTCGAGTTTTTTAGAAGATGGGGTGGAATAATGAAATGAAAAAATGGGGATAGTCGGGCATTCAAGCGCTAACCTGGAGAAAATAAATGTGGATAGAATGTTAATAAACTGTAGTTTTTGTGGATTAAAAACAGTTATCTTTGAAAAATCGCAAAAAAAGTGAATTTTTTTGCAGAAACGCCCTTGACATTCATCCAGAAAATTCTATAATTGGCCTCACCTCCGAACGAGACAGCCGAAACGCTGAAACGGACGGAAGCGAGAACCCGAGAGGCTCTCGAGAAGATTGAAGGAATCGGAGATGTGCTTAGTGACGGCCCAAGAAATTTCTTGG
>NZ_MWQG01000028.1:0-40177 GCF_002210365.1 Fibrobacter sp. UWH1 | reverse complement strand
CATTTGCACTATACCTGCCTTTTTGTATAGTGTCAACTTTTTTCAGGATAAGACACATAGAAAAAAGGCGCGGAATCGCAGGCATTTGTCAGCTAGAGGCCTTCGACAGCCCGACACAAACAAACACGAACGACCCGCGCCCCATATTCTGGTCACCCAGCAAATGCACATTCAAGAAATTGAAGATGCATTACGCCAAGCGATGGCGCCAAGGTTAACCTGGCGGCAGACGCGTTCGTTTCGTCTTACTCACCGTGTCTTGAAATGTCGAAGTTTCTAGCTGTGAATAAGAGAAATGCTAATGACTTGAATATAGAACAAAATTCACATTCAAGTCAATAGATTCGGGTTTGTTTTACGGACTTTAAAGTAACTCAACTACACTCTCTCGCCTTTCAGCAAGTCGCTTTTTTCCATGAAGTCCAGCAGCTGGTGCCTGGTCGGCAATTTGGGCTTATAGACAGAGGCGAAATCGCTCTTGGCGACACTGGTGGCAAACTCCACCATTTTGGGCCCGCGGCTTGTAGTGAGCAGGATTCCCACGGGAGGGTTGTCGCCAGGCTGCATGACCTTGTCCCGGTAATGCCTGACACAGGTTCCCAGCTGATCTAAATCGGTCTTCCGGAATTTGCCATCCTTCAGGTTCACCAGCACATGGCAATGGAGCATACGGTTATAGAATACCCAGTCCACACTCAGGTCGGTGCCGTTCACGGGAAGCTGCCTTGCCCTGGCCTCCAGGCAAAAGCCCAGACCAAGTGAAAGAAAGAAATTCACCATGCGGTCCTGAGACTCGTAAGGCGCCACACTGTAGGACGCCCGCCTTTCGGCAGCGAAACTGCCCATGAGAAATTCCGCAGACGACTGCGCCCCCTCGGACACCATAAGGGAGCGCTGCACCGACGCAACCTGAAGTTCCACCAGCCTTTGCTGCAACCCCTTGCGCTCGGCAATCTGGGCAGAAAGCTCCGGCAGTTCCGCCTCCTTGACATAGCGGTTCCTGACCTTATCGCCCTCGCGCCACTGCAGGTAATAACGGTCCTTGCCCTGGATGACCTTCTTGGTGATGGAACCCTTGGGCAAGAGTGCAATCCGACTTACTATACTTTCCATTTCATTCATATACTACAATATAAACTACGTAAACTACATTGTCAAGATGTGTAGTTTATACTGATGCATAATCACAACAAACAGAAAAGCCCCGCTTACCTGCGGGGCATCCCATTTTTTATAAAATGTGCGGGATTTAAATACGCAAATTTTTATTACTTAACCGTAACCTTGGCGCTGTAGGAAAGTTTCTTACCACGGATTATGACAAAGTAATTTCCTGTAGGAAGATTGCGATTTACAACCATATGTCCCATGGCATCCATGATTACCACCTGGGCAGATTCCTGGACGCCCGACACAGAGACGGTCCTTCCGACGACACTTACCTGCGGCACCTTGAAGTTCACCTTGGACGAAACGATTCCCTCTTTATCGTCCTTTTCCTGGTTAGCGTTCTCGTTGTCTGCGTCCCCAAATCCATTTTCGTACAAAGTCGCAACGGCTTCAGCCCACAGACGGTGCATGCTCTGCGCACCCTTTTCGGCGGGATGCACGCCATCGCTGGCAGAGAGTTCTTCGGGGTGCTTGGAGAAGTAATCGTAAAAATCCGGGCCCTTAGGCAGGTTGTTTGTTTCGGTCAGCTCGTCGATGGCATCGAGGTAACCCTGGTACACTTGCCACTCGGCGATGTCGGGATTGGTGGCGATCATGCGGGCGATAATGGGCGTTACCCCGTGAGCTTTCGCCGTGTCAATGATTTCCTGCATGTTCTTCTTGAACTTCGCCAGGTTCCAGCCAGTTTTATCGCCCCAGGCGTCGTTGGTTCCCATTTCGATGGCCCAGAACTTGACATTGCCGGCATACTCGCCATAATACTTGAGGCCTTCGACCACGCCCGTGGTGTTCACGCAACCGATGCCGCCGCGGAGCATTGCAGGGTAGTAATCGGGATAGCGGGCGTGAATCAACTGAGAAAAGTTGGAGTCCACTTCTGTCTGCTTCAGGCCCATCTGGCTGATGCTGGTGCCCATAAAGAACCAGGTGTCGTTTCCGCCATCGCTCAAGTCGTAGGCGCCAATTTCTTCCAAGTTCTTGACGGCTTCGTCGGCCACGATCTTGAACCAGGACTTGCCTGCAAAATCTACCGCGATGCCGCGGCTCATGGCGCCACTTTCGCCAACCTGGGCCACAACTTCCCAGTCACCGTCAACACCGTCGGTGGAATTTCCGGAGGTCAGAATCTTGAAGTTCTGCAGGCTGGATCCTTCCGTAGGAAAGTGCTGGCAGCTCGCCGCATGAACATATTCGTCGCCTACCCAGGCTTCATCGCCGCGAGTCTCCCAGGTAATAAAAATTCTGGACGGCCCCTCCCCCACATTCAGGGCCAGTTCCTTCGCCGAGGCCACCTGATTAAAATCCAGATGACCATCAGTATAGACATCAGGTTTCCAGTTGGAATTGAGGGCACCATCTACATAAAGATTCTTGCCGATGCTCAAATTAACATTGGCCTTAATGGCAGATGCACTTACCGAAAGACCCAAAACACACGCCGCAACGGCGCCAACACCAAACATTTTCATAAACACTCCATAAGCGGCCCAAACCCATTCTGCACCGCGGTCTAAAAATAATCCCCATAATGGGGGTTCGCAAAATAATAAACCGCATACCTTATAGATCCGTTGGAACAGACGCAACAAGGAACATCACCAACGCAAAAAGGGCCTCCCGGGGGAGACCCTTTAAACGCTAAGGAATCGAATCGATTACTTCTTGCAGGCGCCCTTGGCTGCCATTTCGTCGGGGCATTCGCAGCCCTTATCGGTGCATTCCAAAGTTTCCAGCGGATCGCCAGCCTTGTAGGTAGACCAGTCGGTGTGCCATGCGTAGTTGTTGGACTTTTCCTTATTGATGGTAGTCATGTAATGGTCGATCAGGTACTGCGGGCATTCCACTTCTTCCCAGTTGTAGGTGGGATTGTCGGCAGCCATGAACCAGTCAGCAAACCAGTGGCAACCGCGGAGCAGGTTGGGAAGGCCAGCATTACCGAAGGCGGCATCGCACATTTCCTTCACGCAGGTCTGGTAAGATTCGAGAGTGTTGTCGTAGCCAAGCTTGCTCTGGCATTCAGTGAGGAAGCCGCCGAAGCCTGCGCCCCAGTTCACGTCTGCACCGTTCACCTGGACAGAGAGTGCGTCAAAGGCACCCACGCCACCACCCGGAACCATCAAGTCGAACTGGCCCACTTCCACATCGTGACCAATGTTGGAAGTCATGACCACCATGTGCTTGCCCTTAAGAGCCTTGTGGGTAGCCTTGGCAGCATTGTTGGCGCTAGCATCCTTGAAGGAGCCGTTGTACTGCAAGTGGAAGCACTTACCGCAAGAAGTTGCGGAGCCGGGACCTGCCACGTATGCATAGGAAAGAGTATCGTTAACAGCGATGGGAGCCATGTCGGTGCAAGTGAACACACCCTTATCCTTGGCTTCGCCACAGGCGCTGTTGGTTCCTTCGTAACCCATCCAGTACTGCTGAACGGCGTGGCCCAAAGTAAAGGTGGGAACTTCCACGTCGTGGATGTTGCAGTTACGGGCGGTAGTCATACCGGCTTCGTAGCTTGCCTGGGTGGTGGTATCGGTCTTGCCTTCTTCACCATTGCTGATCCAGGAGCAGTGAGGCTTACAGGCGTCCCAGTAACGGGAGTTCCAACCGGTCTGGCCGTTGCTCAAGATGTCCTTGGTGTATTCTGCCGGAGGAGCGCCATAAGATTCAATAGAGGGGAAGCCATTTTCCAGGGAGGGCTTTACAGTTTCGCTGCTGGAAATTTCTTCCTGAGTTCCACCGGGGCCGACAATGGGGGTAGATTCGGAGCTGGTGATTTCCTGGGTACCACCAGGGCCAACAATGGGAGTTGATTCAGAGCTGGTAATTTCCTGGGTGCCACCGGGGCCGACAATGGGAGTTGATTCAGAGGAGTTGGGATCAGACGGGTCCGGCGTAGAGGTTGCTTCGCACTTGTTTACCAAGTCAGCATAGCCGGCTTCCATGACCACATTGCCTTCGTTATCGTAGATGTTGATACCATCGTAGGTACCATAGGCATAGCCGTTAGCCAAGGTCACCTTGCCGACACCGTCAATTCCACGGGGATAAACCAGGAGCTTGACAGAACCCAGGTCTACTACAGAAACCTGTTCCGTAGCGACGATACCGGAGCAAAGATCGTTAACGGGACCTGTACCCGGTCCATCGGAACTGCTGTCACTGCTACAAGCCACAAAGGCGCCAGCAACCGTCAAGGCACCAGCAGCCACTAAACTTTTATAAAAGGGATGTTTCATAATACCTCTCTCATATGTGCCAAACCCAAACACGACACAATTTTACACTCGGGGGTAAAAATATATTCACAAAGCACATTTTCAAACAGTTGAAACCTTTTTGAAAGCTGAAAATGTTCCCGAAATGTACTCAAAATGAATTCAAATCCAATATTGGTGTAATTCAAAAAGGCAGTGATTCAAAAAAGGCAGTGGATTTCGCGGATTTCTCCGTTTTCCACCGCCTTTTATTTACTTTATCTAAAATAAATAGTCCCAAACGCACTTCAATTAGGGTAAAATCCGTCCAAATGGACGTTTTTTCAAAACAAAAACAGTCCGATTTCGCCCAAAAACCGCCGAGATTCCATACAACATAATAAAAAGGCAGTGGATTTCACGGATTTCTCCGTTTTCCACTGCCTTTTTCTTGTAACTCACCCTTCATTAAGGGCAAGAAGCATTTTAGTCCTTGAACTTGACCTGCTTGGAGCCGGCAACAACTTCGCCGACCTGCACCCACTTTTCGCCCTTGGCTTCGAGATGAGCAACAACTTCAGCCTTGTCAGCCGGATCGATGAAGATCAACATACCCATGCCCATGTTGAAGGTAGAGTACATTTCGTCCTTCTCCACAGAGCCTTCCTTCTGGATGAGCTTGAAGATCGGGGACGGATCCCAGGAGGTACGGTCAATGACAACGTCCACGTCATCCGGGAGGATACGGGGAATGTTACCCTGGTAGCCGGAACCGGTGATGTGTGCGAGACCCTGGATGATCTTCTTGTTGCAGAGATCGATGAGGCTCGGGTAGTAGCTGCGGTGCGGCATGGTGAGAGCTTCGCCGATGGTCATGTCGGTGCCTTCCAGCGGAGTGTCGACCTTGTAGCCGGCAACGTCGAAGAGAACCTTACGAGCGAGGGAGTAGCCGTTGGTATGAAGACCGGTGGACGGGAGACCGAGGATGATGGTACCCGGCTTGATCTTCTTGCCGTCGATGATGTTTTCGCGTTCTACGACACCCACGATGGTACCGGAGATATCGTAGTCACCCGGACCGTAGAAGCCCGGCATTTCTGCAGTTTCGCCACCGATGAGCACGAGACCGTTTTCGCGGCAAGCCTTAGCCATACCTGCGACCAGCTGGTCCATGACACCCGGTTCGAGACGGCCGGTAGCAACGTAGTCGAGGAAGAACAGCGGACGTGCGCCCTGGACGAGAATATCGTCGCAGCAGTGGTTCACGATATCCTGACCGGGCAGAGTATGAGTGCCCATTTCGATATCAACCTTGAGCTTGGTACCCACACCGTCAACGGAGCTGACGAGAACGGGGTCCTTCATGCCAAGGTGGTTGAGGGTGAAGAGGCCACCGAAGTTGCCAACGTCACCGAGAACGCCTTCGTTAAAGGTGGTACGGACGGACTTCTTGACTCCGACCATTGCTTCGTCTGCACGGGCCAGAGATACACCAGCGTCTGCGTAATTCATCTTTTTATCCTTCGCCCCATGCCGGGGCGTGTTTTGGGGTCAACTTACTGACCACCGTTTTGTTTTTCATCAATATTTCTGAGAGCATCCAGGATGAGGCTAGTTGTATCAGTCATCTGGTTGATGTTTACAACTTCCGGCATCAAGTGGGTATCCAACTTGTACAAGGTTTCGTCGCCCCATGAAAGCATTTTTTCAAAGGCGTCTGGGCCTGCCAGTTTACCGCACTTGGCACAGCAAATTCGACCATCTCTAAAGGCGATAAAGCCCTTTTCGCCATTGCACTCGAAAATCACGGTGCCAGTGACGCGGCTCTTTTCCATGGTCTGGGCAAAGTCGATAAAGGGAAGAACCTTACCGGAAGCCAACAAGGAAAGACGTTCAAATTCATCGAATGCCTTGTTCTTGGCGCGGAGTCGGTCTGCCACCACCTTGTACAAGTACACCATGATGCTGGGGTTCTTGTCCAGGAACTTCACAAACTCTTCGCGGGGAATGTGGAGCACGGTGCAGCCATCTTCGGCGGCGATCACCGTATTGCTGGTAGGTTCGTTACAAATGATGGACATTTCACCGAAGCATGCACCTGCTTCCAGGGAAGCCAGCATATTGTAATGACCGTCAGCAAGAATCTGACCGCAAATCATGGCGCGACCACTCTGCAACACGCAGAACGAATCACCGATAACGCCACCGTTAATAATAATCTCGCCCGTATCGTATTCACGAATCTGGGCATTCAAAAGCAAATAGTCAGCACAATCGCGAGGTACCTGCTGCAAAAACGGGGTACCCAGCTCATAATTGGCCGAAATCCAGTCACCTATACCTGTATGAGGTTTCATCATATTGTAAATATTAGAAAATATTGCGGTACCATTCAAATGCCGGATTCCCGGAAACGGGCTTTTTGGCGGTCGTGGAAATCAGGCTGGAGAGATTCTCCACCAATTCGTCGGGCCTTGCCACCGCACCTTCAAAGAAATCGTTTCCGCCGCCGGGCCCCTTACGCCCATCATTCTGCAAGACCTTCTTCTCCTTGAAAGCCTTGATGTAGGCGGCGCGGGGCTCCGCAGCCAGGATTTCTTCGGGAGTGCCGAACATACCGGGGTTAATCCAAATATCGACGGAGTCTGCCAGGGCCATCACATCTTCAATGGTGAGCTTCAGTTCGCGGGTAGTGTCGGACGCCCACAAGTAGCAGCCGCCTGCTTTTCGGATCAGGTCGGCAGTATAGCTACGTCCACCGGGGGCGTACCACACGCCGCCATAGCTCATGCCTGCAAGAACCCGGGGGCCCCTTGCCACAACCTTAAAACCACGCTTTTCATTTTGCCCGGAACGCACTACCTTCTGTTCTACACAGGGGTCGGCGCTTCCTGCCGGATCTCCATAAACAAGGGAATCAGAGAAAGACTCCGAATCCTTTTTTTCGTCGGGCATTTCTACGTTAAACAGGGAACTATAAAGCTTGATCCACGCCGCCTTGGCCTCAAGGGAATTCTCCTGCCATTCGGAGGTAAGCATTACGGGTATGCCCAGCTTTTCCATACGGTCGTAATCGTCCTGGGAACCGCCTGTGACAAAGGTCATGACCAGGTCCGGCTTTAAGGCGATGAGCTTCTCGTAATCCACATTCATGCCGTCGGGGCTTACTTCTGCGACCTGCCCTGCGGCGGCCTTTGCGTACAAAGTAGAATCCGCAATGTACTTCCCGGCACCTACCGCTATAATGCGGTCTTCCACACCGAGGCGAAGCATGTAGCCAATCTGGGCCGACGAAAGTACCGCCACCCTCTGGAGAGGCGTCCGCAGCACCATGGCGCTAGACAGTTCCCCGGGCAAGGCGCCCCCCGCGGTAAAGGCGGCAGAATCCCGAAGCACAAAGATTTTCTCCAAGGTGTCGGCCCCCACGATGGAGCGGATAGCGGCCACCTGTTCCCCGCAGGCGGAATCCACCCACAGAAGGTTGGTCCGGGCGCGTTCATCCCCCGCCACAACCTGCCAATTTTTCTGAATGGAACTGCCGCAGTCCTGCTGAACGGCTTCAACGTTCTTCTCTTTTTTAGCAGGCTCGGACCCGCAGCCCACCATTATCAAGGCGATCAAAATCCCCAATGCCCCGACTTTTCCACCAAAAGTCAACATCTTTAATCCTCAAATTCATCGTAAATCGTTGATTTTTAACGCTTTAACAAATTTTCCACTGCAAAAATCCTCAACATAATGTATCTTATATGTTCGGAATTTATAAATGGGATCTTTTATGAAGACAAAGATAACCTCTTTTTTGACTGCAGCTGTCCTTAGCGTACTCGCTCTGGCAAACTCTTCCTTCGCTGAAGCCGAATCCGGTTTCTACGACAAGGACCATATCCGCGGATTCGTATCCTTCGGCACCGATTTCCGCATCATGCACGATGACTTCCAGAGCTACGTGAACCACCTGGCCTTCGTAAAGGGCGGTCATACCGTGTCCACCGATGAAGGCGACGTCTTCTACAGCGGTGGCAAGATGAAGTACAAAACCTTTGACGACTACTACCTGGGTCTCCACGCCATCTTCGGCGCCCAGTACAAGCAGTTCCAAACCTGGATCGACATGAACTTCATGCCCACCCAGATTTCTGAACGTCCCAGCAAAACCTACACTGCCGAAGCCTATGACGCCAATGGCGATGAGCTTCATATGAAGTTCCCCCTGTACGACGTCAAGTGGTACAGCTACGGCGCCGACTGGATGTTCGGCTGGAAGCTCTTCGGCGAAAACACCTTCATCAACTTGATCCCCGCCGTCGGTTTCGGTTTCAACCTGATCAACATCCACTTCGCCTCTAACTTCGAAGTCACTGACTTGAACGGTGGCGAAACCTACAACTTCCGTAACCGCTACTACAGCGCCATGGCCACCACAGTCAACAGCGAACTGGAAGGCCGCCTGGAATTCGACCACCTGGCATTGGGCGTCTATGTCGGTTACCGCTTCGTACGCTACAATGAACTCAGCGTCGAAGGCAAGGAGCTGGTCAACACCGAATATATCGGCGACGACACCGACAACAACGGCGACACTTTCTTCCTGGGTCTGCGCCTCACATGGATCTTCCACAGCGACTGGCAGACAAAGCAGGAAAACAAGCTTTAATACTCTCCGGAGTTTCGCATTTCGCCCAGAGGTCATTTGGCCCCTGGGCTTTTTTCATGCCCGCCAATCCGTCATCTGCAAAACGGCCCACAGCCAGCCCGTCATCCGTCACGCAGGTCAAACCGCCACCGCCGACTGCAACATCCGGGGCGGTCCCAACCTGGGGGCGAAAGAAGAATCCCGTAGGCGGAATATCGTTTGCAGGATCGTGGTCCAGAATCCGCTCCATGGCAACGTAGTGCGCACAGCGTAACCTGAGCCCCGTATCGGTCCTCCAGTGCACATAGCGGCTGTTCTTGGGGTAGCTAAAACTCCAGCCCAGCAGAAGCACAGGCACCCCCATTTTCTTGAGCCTATCTACAAGGGGAACATATTGCCCCTGGGTGCTGAGCAGTATCACCGCATCCATATCGCAGTATGCGGCAAACATCTCGGCGTCCTTGATCAGCCCCAGGTTCGGCCCCATGTGGCCATCGTCTACAGGAAGGTCGCTGTAATGGACCTGATACCCCGCATTCATAAGTTCGAACTCGAACTTGAACACACCCTTGACCCCCCTGGCGTAAATGTGGGGGTTCCTCTGGGGGTGATAATAATGGGACTCCAGGGCGACAACCCGATTGGCCCTGTTGAAGTAGCGCTGGATCTGCAACTGCACCCAGAACTTGAGCCCCCGCAAATCCAGACTTGCGTGGTAGCGGTGGTGGACCCTGTAGTACTCGTTCACCTTTTTCAGGGTGTAGCCATCGAGAAAGAAGCCCACCCGCAAACAATTCCCAGTCATAATGCCTCCTGACGGTTAATGGTTCTTTCCTATTAACACGCAGGAAAATCCGGGAGTTTTCGTTAAAAATTGTTAACAAAATAAAAAATGCCGAAATTTATTCAAAATCAGCATTTTTTACATCAAAATTTTTTAAATCAGGTCGCGTTTATTTAAGTCATCCATCAAGGATCCGGGCATCCATTTTTCAAGGGCCCTGTACTTGGGATTATCCAGCTTGGCACGCCATTCCGCCGCCTTCTCTTTTCGGCCGGCATCGTTATGAATGCGGATCAGGTTCAGCACGGAACACCAGTATCGAATGGAGGCGCCAGTACGTTCCAGATAGGCGGCAGCACTCTCTTCGTAAATCCGGGCGGCTTCATCATAACGCTTCAGGCGGTAAAGCATGTCGGCCTTGATCTGGAGCATCACGGGATTTCCCGGTGCGCGGGCCAGGCCACGTTCGGCAAGCTTCAGGCCGGTGGCGTAATCTTCCTTGTCGTAGTGCATCCAGACCAGGGGCGTAAGGAACAGGGGCCAGAAGCGGCCCGACACCTTGGAGGCGCTATCCAAAACGGAAAGGTATTCGGCACGGTTGTCGGACTTGAAGGGAACCCAACTGAAACTCTTGTCGATATAGTAGGCGTAAATGGCAAAGAACGCGCGGGCCTCCAGTTCCTTGGAATCCTCGAAGGCCTTGGCGGCGGAGCGGGTGGTCATGGCGCCTTTTACAGAATGACCGGTCTCCCCCTGCACATAGCCGATCTCGAAACGGCGCAAGGCGTCCCACAGTCCCGAGGCTTCACACTTCTCGAGGCTACGGCCGGCATGATGGAGGGATGCGGTATCCCCCTTGTCGTCATAAATACTAATACGGACAACCCCTTCCAGAATACAGCCCAGGCCCTTGTTCTCGGCGCGCAGTTCCTTGGCATACTTCAGGGCGTCATTATAGCGCAGGGCCATGGTGGCCTCGGTGGCCTTTTCCCACAAAGCGGCCTGCCTTGCATCCAGGGCAAGAGTCAAATCGTGTTCGTCGGCCGCAAAGGCGACAACAGAAGCCAGGGCAAGACAGAATATCAAAAGGAATCTGGAAAACATCAGGGTAAATCTAGAAAATTGCACCACCGGTGTTTATGGGGGATGTTGATAAGTTGTGATTTGCGACAGATTACAAACACTTTATCAACAGAAAAAGAAGACCCCGATTTTCGCTATTTCACCCCCATTTTCGAAAACATTGTCGCAGGTTCTTATTCCAGACAGGAATATTCGTCTCGACGGAACCGCATACGGTCAAAAACAGGGTTAAAATGCCGTAATTTAATGAAAATCAACAAGTTAGACTTTTAAAAACCGGCATTTTCATATATAAAATCGGGCAAAAAACGCAAACGGTTAAACTTACTTATTATTTACGAATAAAAAAATCTGTTGTCAAAGCTCTAAAAAAAATCTATAAATAGTACAAACATTCAACAACTTTTCAACAATTCACAAACTAATCAACATGTAGAAACATTTTTTTCGTTCCAGGCGATATACTTGGTGGAGGTCCCATGAAGATATTCCGCAAAACATCGGCACTGTCCTTCTACTTGCTCAAGTCCGGCTTCCAGGCATTCAAGGCAAGGATCAAGGAAGAGCTGGACTCCACCGGCACCGTGAACCTGGACGACATCATCGATGACGAAGAGCTGCGCGCCTTCTACCGCCGTGGGGAATCCCCCGCATTCGTAGCCGCAGCCCTCTGCCCCGCAGGCATCGACGACTAGAAAGTTTATTTCTCTCCTCCTAGAAACAAGAGCCCCGCAGTTTTAAACCGCGGGGACTCTTTTTTTAAATGCAATCAGCTAGATGTCGTCGCGACCCAATATCGTCGCGACCCAATATCGTCGGGACCCATATCGTCAGGCCCCATATCGTCGGAACCGTCCGGCGGCAGCCGCAATTACTTTCTGGCGGGGCAGCCTTCGACAGTTTCGAACTTGCCCTTGTTCACCGTAACGATCTTGGTGTTGGTGTTGGCGCCACGCTTGAACTTGATGTCTCCATACACGCCCTTGAAGACGGCGGTGTTGTTGATGGAGTTGGTCAGGCTGTTGGGCTTCTTTGCGATGGTGCTGAACACGATGTTTGCAGCGTCGTAGCTGAGGCCGCTGACCTTGTCTTCGCCCGGTTCATCGCCCCAGCGTTCCTTGAAGTCAGACACGAACTTCTTGAGGTCGGAGTTGTCGCCGCCCATGTCCAGGGCCGGCACGCTGAAGTAGGAGCTGTCCACCAGACGCTTGCCCTGGATCAGCAGTTCGCGACCATACCAGCCGGAAGCGCCCAGCAGGCGACCGGAAATCTTGTTGAATGCCACCTGACCTGCCATGAGGCCTGCATCGCCGGGGTTGGTTGCGGGGATAAAGATACCCGGGATATCGAAAGTGGAGTCAGCCATGTAAGCCTTGCGTTCCTTGGCGTTGATGGCATCCAGGTCGGAAGCGCCACGGGCCAGGTTGCGGCGGCGGTTCAGCTGCTTGAAGCGGACATCGCGGAGCAGGTCAAATTCAGTCTTGTAGTCGGGGCGGCCTTCTTCGTAGTTGCGGAAGGCGACCACGTTACCACCGCGGCGTTCAACAGCCTGGGTAAAGCTCTGGCTCATGGAAGCACCGTAATCACCCAGGGGGCTAAGAACGGCGAATTCCTTGATGTTCAGGCAGTTGGTAGCGAAGTCTGCAATCTTGTGGGCCAGGTTATCCATGGTGATGTTCACCTGGAAGATATTGGGACCCATCTTGGCGATGCCGTCATCCGTTGCAGTGGGAGTCAGCATGGGGATGTTCTGGAAGTTGCTGCCCAGCCAGGCGCCGACGGTTGCAGCCGGAGCGCTCATGATGGGGCCGATCACGGCGATCACGCTATCCTGGTTGATAGCCTGCTGGGTACGGAGGAGAGCCTGAGAGGCATCGGCGCGGGTATCGGCGGTACGGATATTCACCTTACCAGCCAGGCCAGCCTGTTCGTGGGCGAGAATCACACCCTGAATGGCAGCGGCACCGAATTCGGCGAAGTCACCGGACAAGGGAGCCAGCACCAGGACGGTGGGCATGCCGGCACCGTAGCCTTCCAGGGACTCGATGCCACGCTGGGCGGTGCTCAGAAGCTTTTCGGAAATATCGGAAGAAGCGGCCACCTTCTTGTACCAGTAGCGGGCGGCGCGGTAACGCTTGACGTTCTGGCATTCACGGCCAATCTGCAGCTGCATCCAGCCGATAACATCCTTATCCACCGGATACTTTTCCAGGAGAGCCTGGAGCTGGTCAGCGTTCAAAAGGGAAGCGGCCAGAGTCTGTACTACCACGTCCTTGGTACGGGCACGGGCGGCAGGATTCTTGGAGTAGGCCAGGATGCGGAGCATGGCTTCGACACCTTCGTAAACGTTGCCCTTTTCTACCATGACAATGGCGTGGGCCAGTTCCATGCGTTCACGGTAGACCGTGTTCACATAGTATTCCAGGAATCGGGAAGAAACCTTTTCGGCCTCGTCGCGGTTATGTTCGCGCAGGTAGCATTCGGTGAGCATGACGGTCGCCTTTTCACCGGAAGACTTGCGGAAGCTGGACTTGTAAAGCTTCTGGAGGGGGGCGATAGCCTCGGCGCACTGGCCGTTCTGAATCAGGGACTTTGCCTGGGAAATTTCATCCTGGGCGAACAGGGAGGTTGCGAGGGATGCAACCAGAACAAGGGGAAGAAGACGTTTCATACTAGGATTCTTCGACGGACTGAACCACGTCGTGCTCTTTCTTGATTTGTTTCTGGAGGGATTCGGGCAGCTTGGCCCAATCCATAATATCCACGCGGAAAGGCAAGCCGCTGTCGACAAAAGCCTTTTCAATGGTGGTCATGGTTTCAAAGGAAAGGGGTTTTTCGGAAATCACCACCAGTTCCAGTTCCGTATCGGGAGTAAGGTCTACTCCTGTCACACGGGCGCCATGGGCCCAGACTTCCATACCTTCAAAATGGAGGGCAAGGATACGCTGGACCGTTTCCAAATGATTAGATTCGATGCATAAAGCCATGGGGGGAAATATAGTTAATCCCGTCAGCGGTACAGGAAATGGAGTACCCAGAGCTCCGTATCTGACCCTACGCGAACGGGAGGGCCCCAGGAATCGATACCGGAACTGACCAGCCAATGGACCCCATCCAGCATGCCAAAACCGTATGCCAGGCGCCAAACCAGGCCAATAATCAGGTTTCCGGGGAAGAACTGCCCATCGTGAGTATGGCCGGAAAGGGCGAAATCAGGCAAAATTCCCGAATATTCGGGTTCAATACCCTTTGGCTGGTGGTCCAGCAGGATCCAAGGGCTAACTTTACGGTAAGCGCCAGAGGAGTCAGACTTGAACTGCTGCGGCACCAAATCCGCCAGAGGTTTACGTTCGGTACCGCGGGTACGGGCCACCTGGAAATCAGTACGGCCGGTAAAGCAGACTTCGGGGACGCCAACCTTCCTAAAACAGGCGGTAGAATCGTCCATAGTGACCCAGCCGTTGCTTCGGAGCCATGCCAGCGTATTGGAACCGTTACGTTCCTGCATGGCCTCGTGATTACCGTTGATGGCTATGGCGGCCACCTTGGCGGACTTGGCCACCTTCGCCATGAGGGGGGCATAACCCCATTCGTCCATGGTAGCGGTATTTACATCGGACAGGTCACCGCCAAAAAGGACGAAGTCCGGCCCGATGGAATCCACCTGGGCAGCCAGGCGTTCAAGCTTTGCGGTACGGAACAGCGGAGCAAAATGTATATCGCTGAAATAGACCGCGGTAAACGGCTTTTTGGAACCGCAGGAATCGCAGTCCGTTTTCAGGGAGACATCCTGGGTACGCACCTGGTAATCGGCATTATGGGGCACGCCCAGCCCGATAAGGATGAGGGCCAGCAGGATGCTGGCGATAAGAACGCCTCTCGTACTTTTACAAACAAAGTTAGCGCTTGATTTTTGATAACCCGACCCGGTCATTTTATGGCTGAGCCAGAAAAAACGGCCCATCAGGAAGACGTCCAGCAAAATGAACATCCAAAGGGCCTGACACATCCAAATGGTAAAGAATGTCAGGAGGATGGCGCCTACAACGCCGTCCCGCAAGGTCATGCTCAAAAAGATGCCAAGCAAAAAACCGAGAGCCAGCAGTTTCCCCCCTTTGCCGGGAAGGGTCCTGCTGATGTTCAGGTACAATACAACGATGGCAGTGAGCAAAAGTCCGAAGAAAAATATCATAGGGTAAAATTACATAAATTTGGCGTCGTGTTAATCGCTCTCGCCATAGGATTCGTAATGCTGATGACCTACGGAAAAATCCGCAGGTTCAGCTGGCGCGCCCTCTGGAAAATGGCACTGTCGGGAATGACCGCCGTAAGGAACATCGCCATCGTCATGCTGCTGGTGGGGGCACTCACTGCGTTGTGGCGGGCCTGTGGAACGGTAGCCTTCATTGTCAATGCCGCCTCGGGAGCGCTTACGCCAGAACTTTTCCTGCCGGCGGTTTTCGTCTTGTGCGCCGCCGTCTCGGTGCTTACGGGAACATCCATCGGAACGGCCGCCACCATGGGCGTCATCTGCATGGGCGTAGGGGCCGCTATCGGAGTCGACGAAGCCATTTGCGGCGGGGCCATTCTTGCCGGCGCCTATTTCGGTGACCGTTGCTCGCCAGTCTCTACAAGCGCCATGCTGGTGGCAGAAATTACAGGGACGAACCTCCATGAAAATATACGGGGCATGATCAAGTCCGGTTGGAAAGCCGCCTTGGCCGCCCTGGCAATTTATGGAATCCTGGGCTACGTCACAGGCACAGTTCCCTCTGACGTAAATCCATCTGACGCAAGTCTCGCGGTCGGAGCAGACAACATAACGAAACTTCTGCAGCAGCATTATGACCTGGGCATTGTCACCCTCTTGCCAGCCGTCGCGATTCTCGTCCTTGCGGCCCTGCGGTTCAATGTAAAGATGACCATGGCCGTAAGCATCGCCATGTCCTTCGCAATTTGCATCTGGCAGCAGCAAATGACCGCGGCCGAGACTGTCAAGACAGCCTTCCTGGGATTTGACGCCCCTGCAGAAATTTCCATGATGAATGGCGGTGGCGTTTTCGGAATGGTCAAGATGATTGTAGTCGTCGCCATTTCCCTGACTTATGCGGGACTCTTCAAGGGCATGGGAATTCTAGATAAGATGAACCGATTCGCAAGCCGTATCGCAAACCGACTTCCTCCTTGCGGTTTCGCCTCCCTTACGGCGGTTGCCTCAAGCGCCCTTTCCTGCAACCAGACTCTGGCCATCGTGCTGACCAACGAAATTTCAGGCAATGTCATTCCCGACAAAAAGGAGCGGGCCATGGCCATCGAGAATACGGCCGTCGTGATTGCCCCCCTTGTTCCCTGGACGGTAGCAAGCCTGATTCCCCTGGGGACCATAGGCGCCCCTACCGCAAGCATCCTTTTTGCCTGCTACCTGTATCTGCTCCCGATTTCAAACATCGTTTCAGAAATGCGGAGCCGCAAAAAATTCGGGGCGGTAATTTAATTGAATCTGCGCGGGAACTATTTTAATTGAATCTGCGCGGCCTACTTCCAGGCGCCGGCCAACGCCTTCGCCATAATTTCGTCTAGCAATCCGCGGCAACCTTCGTTTACGTCGCGCCAGGTCGCCTCGAAATCACCGGTATACCAGGGGTCGGCCACATCGCCCGGGCGACTGGTCCAATCCATCAGCAGCGAAACTTTGCGGTCTTCATTAGCGGCGCCGTCAATACCACGGGCCGTTTCCTTCTCGTAGCTTTCGGCATTAATGTTCCAGCGCAAATTGCGGAGGTTATTGCGGTCCATCAGCACTACATAATCGTAGCGGTCATAATCCCGCTGATTGAACTGTCGCGCGGCATGTCCGCTGCAATCAATCCCGCGGGCATTTAACAACCGACGGGCAGGCGGATAAACCGGATTCCCGATTTCTTCGGTGCTTGTAGCGGCACTTGCAATCTGAAAATCTTTCTCAGTCAGACCTGTAGCGCGAGCGTCAGCTCGTGCGTCATTGGCTGTATTTCCAAAAAAATCCCTGACCATCTTCTTCATGACGAATTCCGCCATGGGACTACGGCATATGTTACCGTGGCACACAAAAATAATGCTAGGCATCAATTCCTCAGTATTTACACCTGCTTTCCAAGAACTTCCATCAGTTCCGGAACAGAGATGGGCTTGGACACATGACCATTCATGCCAGCGTCAAAGGCCTTCTGGCGGTCTTCATCAAAAGCATTGGCAGTCACGGCCACCACAGGAATCAAGGCCTTTGCAGAGTCCGTCATCTTGCGGATAGCCCGGGTTGCCTCATAGCCATCCATATTGGGCATCTGGATATCCATCAAGACGGCGTTATAGGTTCCTGCGGGATTCTGCCTAATCTTTTCGACGGCGGCAAGACCGTCTTCAGCCAGATCCACCTCGAATCCCAATTCCTCCAGGATGGACATTGCGATTTCCTGGTTCAGCGGATTGTCTTCTACCAGCAAGATTTTCTTGCCCTTAAAGTCAAAGGCGTTCGACTTAAAAAGTTCTTCGGTAGGATCAATTCCAAGTTCCTTCGCAGACGCATTCTTTATCACCAGGTCGCTAAACTTGAACATCACATTCACCGTGATTTTCGTTCCAACGTTCGGTGTGCTGTCAACGACAATCGTACCGCCCATCATGTCAATGATGTTCTTGGAAATGGCCATCCCCAGGCCCGTTCCCTGAATGCCGCTAACAGTTGATGTTCTTTCGCGACTAAAGGTTTCAAAGATATGATTCCTAAAGTCGGCACTCATACCGATACCCGTATCCGCAACGATAAACTGGTAGTTTGCAAAACCTTCGGGAGCGCCTCCACGTTCCACAACCGACACGACCACGCGGCCACCTGGGCGGGTAAACTTGATCGAGTTCCCCACGATATTCAGAATCACCTGTTTCAGCTTCAGGTCATCGGCAAGAACGACCTCGTTGGTAAGGGCGTCATAGAAGCTGATGCTTACACCCTTTGACTGGGCGGTATTCTGCACCATGTCCTGAATTTCGCGGATCATGGAAGGCAAGTGGACTCGGTCTTCGGAAAGTTTGACCTTGCCGCTTTCGATTCGGCTCATGTCAAGCACATTGTTGATCAGCGAAAGCAGATGACTACTAGAGATGGAAATCTTGTTCAGGTAACTTCTAACCGCATCCGTATCCCGCACATGGATCTTCGCCAGGTTAGTAAAGCCAATGATGGCGTTCATGGGCGTACGGATGTCGTGGCTCATGTTGTTCAGGAAGATGGTCTTGGACTGATTGGAGCGTTCCGCCACCGCCAAGGCATTGGACAGCAATTCACGATGTTCCCTTTCCTTTGCCATCAAGTCGTCAACGGTCTTGCATCCAAGAATGATCACATTCTTCTTCAAATTCGAGAAGTAAACCTTGGTAAAGGAGGATTGGGTATAGTGCTTCTTGTTACCCCATTCTGCGCGGTAGGTGCAAATATATTCCGACTGTTCCTTCAGATTTTCAAGAACCACATCCAGAGACGAAGCCCTTAAGACTTCTGAACGATCCTCTTCGCAAACATACTTGTTGGCAAACAATTTCCAGGCCGCGTCATAGCTTTCCTGGTAAATCCAGTCCTTTTCCTTCAGGACCTTTCCGTCTTTCTTAATGGTTAGCGAGAATCCTCTTTCGATGTCCACCAAAATCGCATAGGGATAATCAAGGCTCAAAGCCTCACTGATCTCGACCTGAATCTGGGTCGCATGGTGAGCCTTCTTCATTCCGGAAACATAGAGCGCCAAAATCGTTATGATGACAAAGGTGATCATCGCCATCAGCAGCACGAAGAAAATCAGATTGTCACGTATAAAGTCCGACATGCTGTAATGGCTATGGTATTCCATGTACTTATAGGCCGCATTATTCATGACATTCATATCCATGAGGCTAAAGCCACGGTTCAGCAAGCTGAGCAAGGCGAAATTACCCTTGCGGACACCTACAGAATAGAAAGAACCCTTGCCTATGGGCATAAACTTGAGCTGCGAGAACTCGGCATCGCGCATCAGGGGATTGGCCTTGAAGGTAATCAACAGGGCACTGGAAGCCTTACCATCTTGCACAGCCCTCATACACTCTTCGGCATTGTCCAGCATCAGCCATTCGCTTCCGGGGAACATTTCCCGCATGAACAGGGTCTGCTGCGGCTTGGCGATCATCGCAATCTTCTTGAAAATGGACTTGTTGTAATCGCCCTTGAACACGACGGACATGGGAACGCTCACCAGCTCCGACGAAATCATCACATTGGACTGTTCCGCATACCACCTGTTACTGGGCAGGGGGAAAACCACATCGACACTGCCACTCTGCAATTCCGTAATAGCCTGGCGGAAATTGACGCAGGGGACATAGCGAACCATCAGCTTGCCATCAAGATTCAACTTCTTGAGCCAGGAATCCATGATGTCCTTGAGAACGCCATTCACACGACCATCGGCGCCTCGCGTACAATAGGGCAAGTGGTCCGGAGCGTAAGCCACCTTTAAAACATTGTGCTTTTCGAGCCATTCCTGTTCGCGGCTAGAAAGTTCCGCACTGACTGACTTGCTCCTGTAATACTTGTTTCGGAGGCTTTCTATGAAGGCGCCATCATCGGAATTGATATGTTCAAGAGCGGTGTTCAGTTCGCGCAGCAGGCGATTCGCCCCCTTTCGCACACAGATATAGGATTTCGGGGAAGCGACGAGCACCAGGGGCTTTACATTCATCCCGCGGTCCAAAAACTTGTCGTTCCCGGCAAAGCCATCCACCTCGCCCCTTTCCAGAGCCCTAGGCAATTCGTTCAGGTCGTTGAAATAGACATACTCCAGCTGGGCCCCCTTTTCAGCAGCCCACTTCTTGAGTCCTGTGGTCAAGTTGCTGTTACGCAGGCAGCCGATCCGCTTGCCGTTAAAAGAACTGATGTCCTCTTCAGACATGGAATTGTCGCCACGTTTCGTAAAGATGAAATGGTAATCCACGTCCATGTAATAGTCAGGATATTCCATCTGACCTTTACGTTCATCCATCTTGGCCAGGCCGGCCATGATGTCCACTTCCCCTTTCAGGAACATGTCGAAAATGGCACCCCAATCCCCATAAATGTACTTGTACTGCCAACCGGTATAGTCGGAAACCTGCTGCAGATATTCGTAGCCATAGCCCGACTTGATAGAACTGTCGGCCATACCTTCCTGGAAATGCTTGCTGGAATAGTAACCAACAGTCACAACCTTAGCCTGATTTGTGGAAGAGGCATCAAATTCCTCTGCAAAAGTGCTGGAAACGCCCAAAACAAGGCCCAGCAGCGCAATTACACAGGTCAAAACAAAACTTCGATATTTACAGGAGCGGACAGTCACACACCAACCTTACACTAATTTTCTGTAAGTAATATATAATAAGTTTTCGTGTAAAAGCTAAGTCCGACCCTAAAGCTCGATGGTTTCTTCATCGCTTTTGATGAATGTCATAAGCCGTTCCAGGGTAAGGGCCGCACCCATACGGTCATCGGGGGAAGTACCGCGACGGTCCTGGGGTTCACTGCCCTGGGAAGTTTCGCGGCAATCATGGGAAGTGCCGCGGTGTGAGTCGTCACGGAGGGAGCATTCCCAGACCACCGCCACGCGGATCCCCATCAGGGATAGCTGATGGCGGGTCTTGATATCACGGGCCATATTGTTGTCGAACTTTTCATTCCAGAAATCGGAATTGGACTTAGGGCGACTGGTAAGCTTGCAGCCATGCTGATGCCAGAAACAGCCGTTCACGAAAATGGCCACCCCGTATTTCTGCACGAAGATATCCGGCGTACCGGGCAAGTCGCGACGGTGCAGGCGATAGCGGAACCCCGCCTGAAAAAGTGCACGACGCACCTTCACCTCGGGCTTGGTATCCTCGGAATGGACCGCCCCCATCATCTGGGAACGGGTCATGGGCTTCCTGGACTTGCGCCGCCCCTTTCGTTTGCGGTTCTCCTTGACAGCCCCAACCACTTTCAAACCCGCTGGTACTTGAAGTAATAGAACAGCGACCAGGCCGCCCAAAGGCAGCACAGCACCATCCCTGCATAACCCATGGTATAGACCACGTCGGCAATCTTGTCGTGTTTCAGCAGCAGCCCTGTTTCAGACAAAATAAAATTCCAGTCATGGAATCCATAAGGAGCCTCGGTTCCGGTACCGCCGCTAATCAGCATCAGGCGCATATGCAGGGCGTCATCGATATAAGGCGCCACATCGATAAAATTCTCGAAAGCCCACCAGAGACCCACCGAAGCCCCCATCAAGTCGCGGGGCTTGATCCACAACGCAAAGCCAAACACCAGGGGCATGATAATCTGAAAAAGGCTGCCCCCAAGGGAAGTCACCACAGGCTTTCCGAAAATGCCGAATACGATATGCCCCGTTTCATGGACAGGCAAATTCAGGCAATGCAAATATTGGGCGATGGGAGCATCGTACCCCTGCCGGAACAACTGCGCCGAAAAAAAGATCATGGCCACCAGCAGGACCACCCGCAATCCGAAAAACTGCTGACGTCCCAGAGGTCTCGGGTAAAAAAAGAACTGGGCCACTAACGGCCAGGTCTCGGGATCATCCAGGCGCACGTGAGAAAAACGGCTGCGTTTTACCGTAACCAGTTTCAGCGGAACTTGATCTGTAGACTTTCCCTTTTCTGCTGTCATACCCTAAAGATAAACTTTTAATGACCCGACTCCCCCATTTTATTTACCAAACATTCTAGTTTTTAAGTCAGAAAATCAAGCGCTAACTTTATGGGTTCATTATGAAGGTACAGGAACGTTTTTTAAAGTACGTCAGCTTCCATACCACTTCCGATGAGAACTGCGAAAATTGTCCTAGTTCGGAACGTCAGCTTGCATTGGGCAGGTACTTGGCCCAAGAGCTGAACGACATCGGCTTGCAGCAGGTAAAGATGGACGAACACGGCTATGTGTACGGCTTGCTGCCCGCTACCGCCGGCCACGAAGATGACGACGCCATCGCCTTCATTAGCCACATGGATACCTCGCCGGACTTTAGCGGCGAAAATGTGAAGCCCCAGATTATCGAAAATTACGACGGCGGCGATGTTGTGCTGAAAGGTTCCGGCGCCGTGTTGAAAGTGGCCGACTTCCCGACGCTGAAAACTTTGAAGGGCCGCACCCTGATTACCACCGACGGCACCACATTGCTAGGCGCCGACGACAAGGCGGGCATTGCAGAAATCGTTACCGCCATGGAAGAGCTGGTGGCTACCGACCGCCACGCCGAAAGTCGCGGCTACGAAAATCTTTCCGGCCATGGGGACATCTGGGTTTGCTTTACGCCCGACGAAGAAATCGGTCGCGGTGCGGATCTGGTTGACTTGAATTACATGAAGGCCAAGTACGGCTACACCGTTGACGGCGGCTACGAAGGGGACATCGCCTACGAGAACTTCAATGCGGCTAGCGCAAAGTTCATTGTCCACGGCAAGAGCGTTCATCCCGGTGAAGCAAAGGACATCATGAAGAACGCATGCCTCATAGCTGCGGAAATCGCCATGGCGCTCCCCGCCGACGAAACGCCCGCCATGACCGAAGGCCACCAGGGTTTCTATCACCTGACAGATATGCAAGGCGATGTCAGCGAAGCCACCCTCAGCTACATCGTCCGCGATCATGACAAGAAGCGCTTTGAAGAACGTCAGGAATTTTTACGCCAAGTTGCCGCGAAGTACAATGCGAAATTCGGCGGTACCGCTTTTGCGGATGCAAGTAAGGAACGTGCCGGCGGCAGCGTCGTAGAACTGCAGCTGAAACATTCCTACAGCAACATGCTGGAAGTCATCGAGAAATGCCCCGAAGTTCTGGAACGCGCCCGTACCGCCATCGAAGCTATCGGCGATGAACTGGCCCGCACAAGTCCTGAAATTTTCGGCAAGGCGGAAAACTGCCTGCAACCCGTAAGCGAACCTGTCCGCGGCGGCACCGACGGCTCCAAGCTCAGCTTTATGGGATTGCCCTGCCCCAACCTTGGAACAGGCGGCTACGGCTACCATGGTCCCTTCGAGCACGTTTCCGTAGAAGCCATGGAAGCCGTGGTAAAGATCATCAAGAAAATCGCCTGCGGGTAAAACAGCGGTCTAAAGGAAAGCCATAAACCTTTGCAAAAGAACCTCCCCAGAAAATTCCGGGGAGGTTTACTTAAATCAAGCTGAAAGTTTTACAACTTTCTTCCCTTTTCGTGCTGTAAGTTCATAGCCTAAAGGGGCAAGTAATGCGGTCAATGTTTTTAGCGTTACATTAACAGGCTGCATGGCTCGCAAATTTTGAATGACTGAAGTCGAAATCCCTGAAAGACTTGACAACTTACGAACGCTGATTTTTTCCTGAGCCATTGCCTCAAGCAACAACTCAGACAAAAGGAAATTTGCGTATTCCTTGTCAAAGGCTTCCTTTTGCTTAGGATCTTCCATCATTTTATCAAATGTTGATTTAGCCTTTGACATAATATACTCCAGCGATTACTCGTTTTTCGTAGTTTTCTTTTCTGCTGATTGCTTTTGATTTTTCTTCTTCCGGAAGTTTCTGACCTTTTTTACAAAAGGCATTCGTTACAATGATTTTCTTGCCTGTATAAAAGAAAGACAGAAACCTATTCGGCTGAGGTTTAAACGCATAAATCTTATCGCCTTCATTTCTAAACTTTGTAAGATCAGAAATACGGCCAAAATCACCCATACGTTTAAAAAGCATCATTACCTTTCTTTTGCTTACATCATTCAATCCATTGAAAAAATCTAAAGCATCACTTTTTCCTTGCTCATCATAAAACCATTCGATGGTGTACGATGAACCATTGTATGCAACAATCTCTTCCAAATGTATCTCCTTTTTGATACACTGTCAAGGGTATGACATCTATATTTTATACTCACAAAATCGGCGCAAATTGAAAACACGGAATCATTGCCTGAGATTCCATTCCCTGTAATTACCATGAAATTTATTTAGGGAGCCTTTCGTTCCCAGCCCTACGCGCACAGTCAAGAGGCTTGCCTCCTCTCTCAGGTTCTGCGGAGATGCCAAATACGGCACGCTCCCACGACTTGCAGCAGAGAATTTATGATGCCCTACGTATAGGGATTAGCAATTCAACCAAAATATAATCTATGCGAGAATCATTTGCAAGACACTGTCGTTATGCAGTCAACGATGCAATTGCGAACACACTGTATTCGCAATCAGTGAATTTGTTATATTCCTAAAAAACTGTAGGCTTAAATGAAATTCATTCTTTTTCTTATTGCACTAGCCTTGATTGCTTGCTCAAATTCAGGTATTCGAAAATACCCGAATGGTCAATTAGTACAGCAGGGTTTCAGAGAAAATGGTGTGGAAGGCGTTGATAAATTTTACCCATCCGGCGCCCTTATGGAGCACAATGAATTTCATGGGGCAGACCGTAGCAACTCAACTATCACTACCTACTACGAAAATGGTTCTATGGAATGCAAGGGTTCTTTCGCGAAGGGAATCCAACAAGGCGACTTTCTCTGCTATTTCCCATCGGGAGCATTACACGTTTCTGTTAGTGAAGACGGTCATGTAAAGCAATTCTACGAATCAGGCATTCTACTTCAAGAATACTTTATAGAAAATGGCAAAGTGGAAGGAGACTTCATCAGCAATTATCCGGATGGTAGGTTACAATACAGATGCAAGTACAAAAATGACCACGAAATTTCCCGTGAGATTTTTTTCAAAGATGGTCAGATAAAAACTGAGTCAAAAGAAAGTAACGGCAGCAATTCGAATAATCAAAAGACAAGACCAAATATTCATGTAAGCTACTCATTTCATTCTAATGGGATGCTGGCTCGAAAGGCAATTTTTATTGCAGGACGTTCCGTAGGAAAGGAATTCAGTTATTCACTCAATGGTAAAATAAGTGCCGAAAGGATTTTTGCCTTTAGTGTCCAACAAGGGTTTCAACGAGAATACTATCGCAATGGAAATCTTAGAAATGATTTTGTCATTTACCTTTCGGAATCAGGCAACCACTATGATACCTACTACCATAAATTATTTGACGAAGATGGAAATCTTAAATACTACAAGGATTCCTTGACCGAAAAATTTTTCTATGAAAACGGAAACCTAAAATCGCTAAAAGATTCCACAGGAGAATATTCATATAACGAGGATGGATCGCTAAAAAAAGAAATCGTAAATGGAATTGTACATTGGATAGACAGGGATTGGAACGATTCCTCCAAAATATGCGAATCCTGGAAAGACTCCCTGAACAACGAATACAAAGGCAAATGCACTAATGCAAAAGGCGCTATCATAAGCGAATTCTTTGAAAAAGGAAGAATCGATAACGCGACGGTACCCATTCAGAAAAAAAGAATCTATTCCGATAATGGCATCCTAATTTTTAGTTCTGAAAAACAAGATAGTCTGGTAAAGGAAACAGACTTTTACGAAAGCGGTAAACTTTGGATTCAAAAGGAATACTACCTAGAAGGATACAGGCGCAAACTGATTTACTTCAAGGAATATTCCGAAGATGAAATCACAATTCGCGATTACCAGGTTATCGAGGTAGACGGGGTGCGCAAGGCCATTTGTCACTTCAAGGACTTTGAGGGAAATGATGTTGAAGTTCCTCCACGTCGTCGTAACAGACCTTTTAGTATGCAGGACGAAGTGAATGGCTGCATTCGCAAGGAAAGACCGAAGTACGAATACGTGGACAAGTGCGAAGTTTATTAGGAAACATTAAAATGCAATGAAGCTACCGGGAAATTCTCGGTAGCCTTTATTATATCAATGCTAGATCCTCGCCTGCGCGAGGATGACACAACGGGGCAAGGACTTTGCGAGTACTATCCCAACTGTCCGGGAAGCACTTTCTTTTCCTTGGGCGGGAACTGCTTATCGAATTCCTCCACGTCGGCTTCACTTACAAAGTAAGGCGCTGGGTCACGGTAGGAACCGCTCACTCCATCCAGAAAGCCAGGCGTCAATTCCCGAATCAGGAAATAGGGTGCGTCGCTGTCAGGATCGTCGGCGTAGCGGATACCCTTGGACGTTGCAGTGACAAAACCGCACTTGCCGTAGAACTGGATGTTACCGCACATGGCGATACATCCGGCGCCCATCTGGCGGGCACGTTCCAGGGCGTAGTCCAGCAGCATCTTGCCAAGACCCTTGTGTTGCATGTCGGGGCGAACGCTGATAGGCGGCGTCACCGATGATTTCAGCATGGCCTACATTCATGTGGAACTGAAGGAATGGAATTCCAAGCAGCTGGACATCGATATCGATAGCGCACAAACTCTGGTTCGCAAGTATTTCCCCAAGGCAGATGTTGGCGTAGAAGGTTACGCCGTAGAACAATCCTCCATGAACAACAAACTGGTGGAAGGTGAAATCAAATCCGTCTGCATCTCCTTCGTAGTAATTGCGCTGCTTTTGATTGCCTCCTTCATGAGCGTAAAAACTGGTCTTATCGGCATGATCCCCAACGTGGCACCCATCCTTGTGATTGGCGGCGTCATGGGCGCATGCGCCTTCAGCATGGACATGATGACCATGATGGTGATTCCCATGGCCATCGGCATTGCGGTGGACGATACCATCCATTTCGTGAACCATTCCAAGCTCTGCTTTGAACGATGCGGCAACTACCGCGAATCCATTCTCGCCACCTTCAGAGACGTGGGCAAGAGCATGGTCAGCACCACCATCATTCTCTGCATGATGTTCCTCGCCTACATGGTCAGCCCCGTCACCATCTTTTTCAGAGTGGGCCTCATGGCAACCATCGGCCTCGTCACCGCCATGGTCGCCGACTTCACTTCAGCTTAAATTCACAATCTCCACCATTTCTGCCGGAGTTACAATATTTGACTGTTCGGGGAAATGCTTGATGTTCCCGGTTATCAAATAGGCATCTTCGTCAGCCTTGCCCATCGTAATTTCGTAAAATACGAGATCATCCATATCGGGCAGCACCATTCCGGTCTCAAGACGATCCACATTCATTCCGAAGGTCTTGATAGACTCCAAAAGGAACTGAATGCGTGGCTCTGGAAAACGGAACTTTGAGCGCCTTAGAACCTCGCCATATTCTTCAAGAATTTCTTCGTTGTACAGCGGAACTATCTTGCCTTCAAGCATCATACGTACAACGACAACTGTCGCGGAATCATCACGACGTGCCATCAAAGCAGAAACCAGGACATTTGTATCAAACGTCGCAAGAATCACTTATACGCCTTGGCCTTGCTTCTTTCCCTGACGCACTGAATTTCAGCATTGATTTCATCCAAGGACATTTCCTGCAAGTTCCTTGCACCAGCACGCATCGCATAAAAATTTTCCAATGCCTGTGCTCTCGAGATCGACTCCTTGGATTCAATCTCAAACGGGATTTTTTTCTGGATCAAGACCTGATTCAAAAAAAGCCTAATCGCAGTGGTCATATCAAGACCAACAGACTGAAAAAATTCTTCAGCTTCCTTTTTCAAGGAAGTTTCTACACGCGTTTGAATGACTGTCGTTTCCATCGTTTACCTCAGTATAAATATAATACTTTAGTAATACAAAAGCAATAGTTTAACACTTATTAAAATTTCACGCTTTCCAATCTACTCCATTATTACAAAAAGACGAACAAACAATTGCGTTTTCAAAAAAAAGATTTGACCTTTATTTAATTTGACTATTGCTTGAACTTCTAATAAATTACACTTATAAAAGCAAAATATCGACTTTTTAACTGTTTACAGCTAAATTTATCCTTATGAACGGAAAGGCTATGAAATCTCTCGTAATCTACATTCACGGGAAAGGCGGCAATGCTGCAGAAGCTGAACATTACAAGCCTCTTTTTCCTGATTGTGAAGTCATGGGTTTTGACTACAAGGCAGAAAATCCCTGGGACGCCAAGGACGAATTTATCAAATACCTTGAATCTGTTTCCGCAGGCTATGATCAGGTCTATCTTGTCGCCAACAGCATCGGTGCATACTTTTCGATGATTTCCCTTAGTTCATCCCGAATCACAAAAGCTTATTTCATTTCGCCCATGGTGGATATGGAAAAGCTGATTTGCGATATGATGATGTGGGCAGGTGTCTCCGAAGATGAACTTTGCGAAAAGAAAACCATCGCCACGGGCTTCGGCGAAACCCTTTCCTGGGAATACCTAAGTTACGTCCGCAATCATCCTATCCAGTGGAATGTTCCCACCAAGATTCTTTATGGCTCCAAGGACAATCTTGTCTCCTTAGAAACCATCACCAAGTTTGCTAATAAAATCAATGCGCCTCTCACCGTCATGGAAGGCGGCGAACATTGGTTCCACACCGATGAGCAAATGAAATTTTTGGATGAATGGATAAAGCTACCGGGAAATTCTCGGTAGAATCAATTACAGAGGTTAGAATGTTCTCTTATTATCTTCTTGATTTTCATGAGTTGTTCAATTTAGAAGAAACACTCTTTTATTTAATTCCAATTCTCATTGGGTTTGCATTCGCAATTTTATATTGGCAACCGAAATTCAAAAAAACATTTTTTAGAAAAATCTTTCTCGCTCTGTGGGCGGCCAATCTCGTCTACATCATTTATGAACTGCTCTTGAGACAAACGAGTTTTATATCACCCTCTAGAGTAGATGCCAGACCCACGGACATTGCAATCATCGCCCTTGTTCTAGTTGCGTTTTCTATATCCTGCGTTGTAAGCTACTTCTTTAAGCCTAGAAGAATTTGGTCATGGTTATATGTAGTGCTGTTATCCATACTCTCGTATGTCGGCTT
Organism: Fibrobacter sp. UWH1; assembly: GCF_002210365.1. Classification (NCBI taxonomy): domain Bacteria; kingdom Pseudomonadati; phylum Fibrobacterota; class Fibrobacteria; order Fibrobacterales; family Fibrobacteraceae; genus Fibrobacter; species Fibrobacter sp. UWH1. The sequence goes on along the minus strand of NZ_MWQG01000028.1, from coordinate 11,475 downwards.
CTCTTATATTTACTGGATTGATTTTCGTGAACCTGTCGCCCATATTGACGACAAAGTTCTAACAGAAACGAGCCGTTACGATTATGAAATAATTTATGAAGAAACCTTTGGTGAAGTAGTTTTTGATTCTGATGATTCAACCCAAGAACGCTTCAATAGCCACGGCGACAACGCCTATTTTCCAAGCTACTACGCCAAGGGAGATTCCGTCTATTTTTGTTACCGTTATCGCAAATGCGATGGAATTACCTGGCGCATGGCACTCGGAAATAAACGGGATACGACATTTTCTATTGAAGCTACGGAAATGGAACCTTGCATACCTAAACTGATTAACGGAGAGGAGACCGCAAAAATCCAAAAGCTGAAAAAAGACATTGATCGCTACCAACAGGAATATTCTGCAAATCATTACCTTGATGGTTCTTATCTGTATTTAACTTTAAACGATTATGGGCAGAAAAAAGTTCGAAAATTATTCTTGGGCAACCCTGACGAATCTGTTCCAAAAGCCTTGGAAATATTTCAACTTGTAAACTCCTTAAAACCAGCGGATCGTCCGCAGAAGCGCGATTTTGATGATGAATGTAGAGAACGCTCCAAGGCACTGAATGCGCTGATGGAGGAGTACGGGCAAGCTCATAGTAATCGTGGCAAATACTTAATTTATTAAACGGATATAAAAACCTCCCCGGGAAAACCGAGGAGGCTTTTTTGATACTACCCTAGTTGTCCGGGAAGTACTTTCTTTTCCTTGGGCGGGAACTGCTTATCGAATTCATCGGCGTCAGCTTCGTTCACGAAGTACGCCTCCGGATCGCGATAGCTTCCGCGGATGCCGTCCAGAAAACCGGGCGTCAATTCCCTGACGAGGAAGTAGGGCGCATCTCCATCGGGGTCATCTGCGTAGCGGATGCCTTTGGATGTTGCAGTCACAAAACCGCACTTGCCGTAGAACTGGATGTTACCGCACATGGCGATACATCCCGCACCCATTTGGCGGGCACGTTCCAAGGCATAATCCAGAAGCATTTTGCCGAGACCCTTACGCTGCATGTCGGGTCGGACGCTGATAGGCCCGAAGGTCATCATGCGCAAGCGCTGCGGTTCCTGCGCGGTCTCCCCAGCCTGAGCGGAACCGGCCTGCGGGTCCACCAGAATTTCGCTCCAGGCGAACATGACGTGAGCGAGGATTTCGCGACCCACTGCCTCGCGACAGTTTTCACCTGCGGAAAGCCCGCAGTTCCCAGGGCCTTCCAGCACCAGGCTCAATTCGGGAATAAAGTCCGGATGGTTCCTGTAGCAATGAAGCACGTAATGTTCCGAGCATCCGGGACGATAGACGTTCCAGAAAGCTTCACGGGTCAAGTTTTCAACAGCAGAGAAATCGGCAGGCTGTTCCTGTCGGATAGTGTATTCAGAATTATTAGACATTGTTTATTTCCTTTTTTAGTGTGAAAGGATACGAGTCACGCCACCCGGCGCAACCCGCATTAAACAATGTCCCAGTTTTGGGTTCGACCGAAGTCGAAATTATGGATTAAGAACATCCAACTCCGTAATAAAGGTTCGGTTATAATATACTCATTTTTCAAGGGAGTGGTCACAATCCTGCCGTAATTTCTACATTGTCCATAAACACAATCGGCGACTTCCAAGGCGCCACGAGAGGCTTTTATGCAGACTAAGGAATTCAAGACCAGCGGCACCTGCGCCCAGCTCATCACTTTCGACTACGAAAACGGCAAGATGTACAACCTCAACTTCATGGGTGGCTGCAACGGCAACCTGAAAGCCATCGGCAAGCTCTGCGAAGGCAAGGACATGAAGGAAATCGCCGACATCCTGGAAGGCAACACCTGCAACGGAAAATCCACTTCCTGCGCCGACCAACTGGCCAAGGCCATCCGGGAAGTACTTTAATCTATCCCGGAGTCGCGCAAGCCACGCGCGCCCTTATTTTTAATTATATTTGACTTCCCGCGACAATAGCCCCGACAAAAGCCGGGCTGTGGGAAAACTGCGAGAGTGGCGGAATTGGCAGACGCGCCAGACTTAGGATCTGGTACCTCGGTGTGTGGGTTCGACTCCCACCCCTCGCATAAAAAAGACCTCGTAGCTCGCGCTGCGGGGTCTTTTTTTTGGGGGTTAGGAGGAATCCGTCTATACGTAGAACTTTCCACTGCAGGCCAGCAGACCCAACATGTAGAGAAGTCCGTCGTAGTAACGCCAGGTACCCGTAGGAACTTCCAGGTTCCACAGGTCTTCGGCAAAAGGCTTGATCAGCGGATCGCCTTCGGGCAGCGCAATAGTTGCAGCACCGTTCATACCGATAAGGCCACCGGTAGCCAGACGTGCTTCACGGAAGAATCCGGAGCCGTCGATGTAGGAGTCGGCCACATAGGGGCGGTGGTCATTAAAGTAATTCAGCAGGCGGCGGATTTCCGCGATTTCCCATTCACGGACTGCGGCAACATCGTCAGGCTGGGTTCCCGCGACGCCGACTGCGGCGCCATTCCCGGCAGCGGCCAGCTGGGCACGTTCCAGGTTCTTAGCGTCCAGGGCGATATTCCAGGCTACGCGCCAGGCGTCACCGCAGAAGCAGTGGCTTGCATCGTGCCAGGGAGTCTTGCGGGGAGTGCCGTCAAATTCGCTGTAGTCTGCAGCCATACCCGTTACCGGGTGGCAAGCCTTCTTCAGGTACTCAAAACTGTTGGCGGCAATCTTCTTCCAGAAATCCACATCCTGGTCAGCGGTCACTGCGCCGTCACTTCCAGCGGAGCCAGCGACAGAACTAGAAGCGGCCCCCGCGACAGAACAAGCGACACCGGCGATACCCTTGGCTTCAGCAACCTTGCAGGCTTCACCGTACATGCGGTAGAATGCCAGCGTGTTGTAGCTGGGGTCCGTGTAGTCATTCCCCTTCATAGGAGAGAATCGCACAAGACCAGCCTTCCGGTCCATCATGGTGAACACTTCTTCCGTTTCCGGCTTGTAGGCCATATCGTGAAGCAGCTTCACCGCTTCCTTCAGGTATTCATCACATCCAAAAACCTTGGCGCCATAAATCAGCGCGATCGCAAAATATTCCTCGCCATCGGGAGCGGGGCCCGGATCCATCATGGAAAAATCCTTGGTGGAAACCTGCCAGGAATAATAACCTTCCAGGGCGCCTTCCTTGTTGCGCATGTAGCGCCTGGAGAAATTCCAGAGTCTGTCGAACAAGTCGCGCTTGCCCATGAGGGCGGCAATAGTCATGCCGTAGCTCATGCCCTCGGAACGGATGTCCGTGTGGCCGATATCTACGATGTAGGCCAGGTCATCGCCGTGGTTAAAGCACACGCGCTCATTTTCGGGATCGCCCTCGAAGAGCTGCCCAAAGGCGGTCTGAAGCTTGGCCTCAATTTCTGCGGGAGTTTTCCCGATCTGTTCAAAAACGCTCTTCATAACACAACTTCCCTGAACGTCACGACGAACCTGTCCGACATCCACGACTTTTTCGTTCACCTTTTTTTTAAAAGTTTGCTTTGTAAAACCCGGCCGAGGCCGGGTTCCTGCGAACCCAAATTATTTCAGTTCCACTACAGCGGACTTGCCGTTTGCGGTCACCTTATACTTACCCGGATAGCCGCGGAACTTAACCACGTCACCTTCAGCCTTGAAAGTTCCGTTAGTGGTCCACACCTTGTGCCACAGGTCGTAAATCAATTTGGCTGCAGGCTTTTCACGACCATCGGAAGCGATGATACCGCCGTTCTGGACCCAGTGACGGTTATCCCAGAAGCCCCACAGCAAAATACCTTCGATGGCGGGGTGGCTGAAGAAGGAGCGGAGCACGATTTCGTAGCGGCGAGCCTGCTCGTCTTCGCCAAAATAAAGTCCCTTCTGCCAATCGCCAAAGTCAAGTTCAGTCACCTTGATGGGAAGACCAAGTTCAGCAAGGCGGTCAAGGCGGGCACGGATAAAGGCAGGATTGATGGCGCGGTCGCCAAAGTGGCACTGCACACCGATACCATGAACAGGAATCTTGCGGTCAAGCATACCCTTCACAAGGTCATAGAGACGTTCGGTTTCGCCGGCAGAGACAACCTGATATTCGTTGACGAACAGACGGGCGTCGGGATCAGCGCGATGAGCCCACACATGGGCGCTATCCAGAAGGTCCCAACCGCACTTGTTAAAGAGGAACGGTTCATGGAAGGCTTCGTTCCATACGTCATATTCCTTGATGCGGCCCTTGTATTCCTTAAGGTCGCGATCGATACGGGCCTTCAGCTTCTGACCGATTTCCTTGCAGCTGCCCTTCATGCTGAAGTGCTTGTCGTAACCGTAACCCTGGATACCCCACATAAGGGTGTGGGCACGGAAGCCCCACTTGTAGGCGTCTACATAATCCAGATACTGCTTGAATTCGTCGCGGCGGATCTTGCCCTTCTTGGGTTCGTATTCCGGCCACTTGAACTGGTTTTCGGGAACGCCATACCAGAAGTACTTATTGGCAGTCTTGCGGTACCAGGTTTCGATACTGTCCTTGGAGGGATACAGCGCAAGTGCAGTTCCGAAGGGGAATGCATGACGGATCAGTTCCACCTTCACATCGGAAGCACCCTTCATGGAATCCGGCAAGGCCAAGGTGAAGTCCTTCTTGCGGAGGCTATCGATACGGGCGGCATTGTTGGCATACCAGGTAGTATCGTTCATGCCTTCGGCCTTGGTGATTTCCACGTCATCCATCTGGAGCCAGCCCTTGGCCAAGCCCACATGGAAGGTAATGTTGTTCACGCCGTAACCCTTCTGGTCGGCGAGGAAGGTCATGGAATATTCCTTCCATTCGTTGGTCAGCATAAAGGAAGCGCTTTCCTTCTGACGCCAGTCGGGAGCACCGCCCTGGACGATGGCGTTAATAGGCATGTTGCCCTTGGCCTTGAAAGTCAAGGTATAGTAGGCGGAATCGGCCAGCCACTTGGGCGGCTGAAGCTGCAGACCCCAGGACGGGTTGGGCAGATCAGTCACTTCAAGGCGAACGCCTTCGCTGGCCACACCGTCACCGGCGTCAGTACCGAAACCAGCTTCGCACAGCTTGCTGGTATATTTTGCAGGACCATCGGGATTATTCCAGATATACCAGCCACCGTCACCGTAGCTACAGTCACCATTGGTAAGCAGGCCCGCAAAAGAGGATGCGGCTGCGACAGTGGAAATTGCGATAATCTTTTTCAGCATTTTTATTCCAGAAGGTTGATGTGAGGGCATAGCCCATTCCGTTTTACAAATACAAAGATAACTTGTTTTACCAATATACAATATGGCGCCGGGAATAAAAACGCAAACAGTGTAATAAGTGTTTTCCAATGGAAACAAGAAAACATCTTTTCTAAATTTGGTCCGCACAAAACCAGGCGCATACTTTAAAAAATCCGTCTTATGAAAAACAGCACGAACCTAAAAGCACACCTTTGCATATTCGGTGCCGCTGCCATCTGGGGCCTGATGGCACCTATCGGCAAGGAAGCCATGACCCACGGCATTACCGGCCTGGATATGGTGTTCTTCAGGGTGGCGGGAGCTGCCATCAGTTTCTGGATCGCCTCCCTGGTTCAAAAGGTGTTCTTCCCCGCGCTGGAAGCCGCACAACCCAAGCCGCCTAAAAAGGACATCCTCAAGTTTGCAGGCGCCGGGCTTTTCGCCATTGTCTGCAACCAGTGCTGCTTTACGGTGGGCCTTTCCATCACATCGCCCATCAACGCTTCCATCGTGGCCACAAGCCTCCCCATCTTCGCGCTGATCTCGTCGGCGGTTTTTCTGCGGGAACGGATCACCCTCATGAAAGTCCTTGGAATCGGGCTAGGCCTATCTGGCGCCCTGATGCTCGTTCTCGGAAGTGCCACCGCAAATAACGCCAAGGCCGGAAACATCCTGGGAGACCTTCTCTGTATGACATCCCAGTGCAGCTTCGCCATTTACCTGGGACTCTTCAAGAATCTCATCAGTAAGTACAACGTAATCACCTGCATGAAGTGGATGTTTACCTTCTCCGCCTTCATGGTAGCACCCCTCACCCTTGGCGGCGTCGCGGAAATCCCCTTCCCAGAAATCTCCGCCATTACCTGGGCCGAATCCGCCTTCGTAGTTTTCGGCGGCACCTTCATCGCCTACCTGCTCATGGCAAGAGCGCAAAAAATATTGCAGCCCACCGTGGTGGCCATGTATAATTACGTACAACCTACTACGTCCACTGTCGTTTCAGTCCTCATGGGAATCGGAATCTTTGGACTGAGCCAGGCCGCTGCCATCGCCTTGATTATTGCTGGCGTCTATACCGTAAACAGGGCAAAAGCAAGCAACAGCTAGGACACCTTCGCGAAAAAATGCAAAATGAGGCCAAGATGGGCTCCATTTTTCCTGTAAGCTTAACTTTGGAGCCCATAATTTTAGTTTATACGAAATATGTTTGCTATTATGGTAAATAATTTGGGCTCCAAAAGGATAAAAAGCCACATATGGAGTCCAAACATCTTAACGAGAAGGCAAAAAGAAAACATTTTACGATTAATTTATATGTATAAATAGGCTCCAAATTGCTTTTAAAAAAAATTTTGGAGTCCATTTTTAAGAAAAAGTAGCGGGAAAGTCGCCCATGGCACAAAAAAAGCCCGCGGATTCTAAACCGCGAGCCTAAAAATTCTTGCTGCAAATTTGAACAAACTAAAGTCTTGCCTTCACCAGCTTCAGCAAGTCCGCAAAGACTTCATCAGGTGTACGGGCCGCATCAATCGCTGAAACGCAATCACTATAATCGCGGGCGGCAGCCAGATAACCCTGACGTACACGTTCAAAGAAGTCAGCCTTCTCGCTTTCAAGGCGGTCGGGAGCCTCGCCACGTTTTGCAGTGCGGGCACGGCTGGCTTCAACAGTCAAGTCCAGCACCACCGTCAATTCCGGGAAGCATCCGCCGCAGGTCAGTTCCGTCAGACGCTGCACCTTGTCGGCACCAAGCCCGCGGGCATAACCCTGGTAAGCAAAAGTGCTCCACGCAAAGCGATCCGCAATCACCACCTTGCCTGCATCCAGAGCAGGCTTGATAATTTCTGCGATCACCTGGGCGCGGGCGGCATTATACAGCAACAGCTCGGTATCGTCTGCCATGATTCCCTTGAAGGCAGGGTCCAGCAGAAGTTCGCGAATGCGTTCTGAAATCTTGGCGCCACCAGGTTCACGCAGGCGCACCACCTGATAGCCTTCAGATTCGAGGGCGGCCACCAGCAAGTCAATCTGGGTAGACTTGCCAGAACCATCAATACCTTCCAGAGAAAAGAATCGCTTTGCTGTCTTCATTAGAAGTCGCTCACTTCGTTCGCTTCGAGCAATGAGGCCGTCCTTGCCTTCGGCAATCACTTTGAGGTGTGAGCAAAACAAATTATGCATCGTAGCTCAGAGGCCGAAAGCCGACCTCACACCTCAAAGCACCAAAGGTGCGACCTCACACCTGATTATTCTTCGCCAAGATCCTTACCGTGGCACTTCTTGTACTTGAGGCCACTACCGCACCAGCACATGTCATTGCGGCCAATCTTCGGAGCCTGAGCGGCAGCGCGACGGGCAGCAAGAACGCGGGGGTCAGTATAGGTGCGACGGACACGGGGCTGTTCAGCAGCGGCTTCCGGAGCGGCGCCAGACTGTTCAGTTGCAGCAGCCTGGGCCTGCTGTTCTTCAGAAATGGCGTTGGTTTCAGAAGAGGCAGCTTCGCCGGCAAGACCAGCGGCCTTTGCACCTTCAGCGCTGACCTGTTCACCAGATTCCGCTGCGGCACCATTGGCTTCTTCCATAGCCTTACGTTCGGCTTCCACCTGTTCCGGAGACTTAAGCTGCAGCTGGTCCGGAGACACGGTAATCTGCTGGCCATTGGGGCCCGGAATAGTAATGCGGATATTCAAGATACGGAGGGCAGTCAAGGTCGCAATCTTTTCCATGCAGCCTTCGAACATCTTGAAGCCTTCGTTCTTGTAAACCATCAGAGGATCCTTCTGTGCGTATCCGTGGAAACGGATGGAATCCTTCAGCTGGTCCATGGCATACAAGTGTTCCTTCCAGACCTGGTCGATGGTCATGAGGAGGAAGCGGCGTTCGATCTGACGGAAATCCTGTTCCGGAATGATCTTGGTCAGCTTGTCGTAACGGGCCATGCACAGGTCAATAATTTCCTGGAGCACGACTTCGGGAGTCTTGGTGGTAGCTTCTTCCAAGGTCAGGTTGTATTCCATAGAAAGGGAGCGCTGCAGATCCACATGCAGATCTTCAAGCTTCCAGTCTTCCGGATAGCTCTTGGCGGCAATGTACTGAGAAACCTTGATATCGCAAGCGTCTTCGATGCGGTTCTTGATTTCGGAACGGACATCTTCACCGTTCAGGATACGACGGCGCAGACCGTAAATCACCTTACGCTGTTCGTTCATCACGTTATCATAATCCAGCAAGTGCTTACGGATATCGAAGCTCTGGCCTTCCACGCGACGCTGAGCACCGCGAATAGAACGGGAAACGATGGGATGGGTAATCACTTCGTCTTCACCCACGCCAAAACGGCTCATGAGGTTCTTGACGTTATCGCCACCGAAAATACGCATCAGGTTGTCATCCAAAGACAGGAAGTACTGGCTGGAACCCGGGTCACCCTGACGGCCGGAACGACCGCGGAGCTGGTTGTCGATACGGCGGGATTCATGACGTTCAGTACCCAGCACATGCAAGCCGCCCAGTTCGGTAACACCTTCGCCCAGGGCAATGTCGGTACCACGACCAGCCATGTTGGTAGCGATAGTCACCTTGCCCTTATGACCGGCATACTGAATGATTTCAGCTTCACGGCCATGGTTCTTTGCGTTAAGCACTTCATGGGGAACGCCTTCCTTTTCCAGCAAGCCATGGAGGTGTTCAGACTTTTCGATGGATGCGGTACCAACGAGAAGAGGCTGACCCTTGGCATGACGTTCCTTGATTTCTGCCACGATGGCGCGCCACTTGGCATCTTCAGACTTATAGACCAGGTCCTGTTCGTCCTTACGGATGCAAGGATTGTTGGTGGGAATCACCCAGGTGTTCATGTTATAGATCTTGATGAATTCCGTTGCTTCCGTTTCGGCGGTACCGGTCATGCCGGACAGCTTGTTATACATGCGGAAGTAGTTCTGGAAGGTGATGGTAGCGAGAGTCTGGTTCTCGCGACGGATCTGCACATTTTCCTTGGCTTCGATAGCCTGGTGCATACCGTTGCTGTAACGGCGGCCTTCCATCAGACGGCCAGTGTTTTCGTCGACGATGATGATTTCGCCATCGCGTACGATGTAGTCCACATCGCGTTCGTAAAGGTGCCATGCCTTAAGAGCCTGGTCAATGAAGTGAACCCAGTCTGCGTGTTCACCGTAAAGGTTGGTAATCTGGAGGATAGATTCGATGTTTGCAACACCCTTGGAGGTAAGCTGCACGACCTTATCCTTTTCATCCACACCAAAGTCCTTGTTCTTCACAAGCTTCTTTGCAATTTCATTTGCCTTGGCATACTTATCAGTAGCATCTTCGGCAGGGCCAGAAATGATCAGCGGAGTACGGGCTTCATCAATAAGGATGGAGTCCACTTCGTCAACGATACAGTAGTTCAGTTCGCGCTGCACCAGCTGACTAGGATCCACAGCCATGTTGTCGCGGAGGTAGTCAAAGCCGAATTCGTTGTTGGTACCGTAAGTCACGTCGGAGTTGTAGCTGGTACGACGCTGTTCCGGATCCAGACCATTTACAATCAGACCCACAGTAAGGCCCAGGAACTTATAGACCATACCCATCTGCTTGGCGTCACGGCCAGCCAGGTAGTCGTTCACGGTCACCACGTGGACACCCTTACCAGAAAGGGCATTCAAGTAAACCGGGAGAGCTGCAGCCAGAGTCTTACCCTCACCGGTAGCCATTTCTGCAATGGCACCTTCGTGGAGCACAAGACCACCGATCATCTGCACGTCGAAGGGCATCATGCGGAAGGGCTTCACGGACTTGGGGTAAAGTTCGCGGACCTTGGCATAGAGGGCGGCGGGCAGGTAAATTTCCCATTCATTCTTGCCGGAAGCCAGCTGAGCCTTGGCATCGTTCACGCAATCCTGGAGCTCGGGGCCCAGCTTGCTGAAATCAAAATTGTTTTCGGGCTTGAAGATATTGAAGATACCCAGACGGCGGTCGCAAGCTTCCTTACAGACAGCAAAGGCATCAACACGGATATCGTCCAGAGTGGCACCATTGTTCAGCTTTTCGCGGAATTCGGCGCTCTTTGCAGCAAGGGCTGCATCATCCAGAGCTTCCAGGGCCTCGCGGGCAGCGTTGATTTCTGCAATCACCGGACGGAGCTGCTTCACTTTACGTTCATGGGGTGTACCGAAAATCTTGTGTAGGACGGTATCTACAATGCTCATTTTGTTTCCTTTTTACGGCCGAGGGCGCAGCCCGCGGTCACTGATTAAAATTATACGAGCGTAAAATAGCAACTTTCATGCCACGGCCGAAAAGTTACAATGTGAAACAAAGGTTAAAATTACCGATAAAAAATAAATGTACAAATGTGCATTATTTTATAAAAAGCAAGGGCCCACTTTTTGGGAGGAAAATTTAAAAGCGACGAACAATGAGAATCTTGTAGGCGCACACCAATTTCTGTTCCCAGTGGCTGTCGAATATCACGGGCATATATTCCGTTTCCAGAACATTATTCCAGGACCAAATCTCACCAATATAGCCAAAGGCAAGCTTGCCAATGATTTCCGGAAGCAGCATATAGTCATCCTCCTCCGTATCGCCTCCCACGGCAACGCCCGCCACGCCCCACAAGTTCAAAAAAGCTTTGTTGTCAAAGACCCAGGTATAGGTATAGCCCATATCCACCCAGCTGCTAAAAATTTCCTTTGGCTCCTGATAATACGGAAAAAATTCATCCTTGTCCTTTGTCTTCGTTCCTTGAATACGGCCGCCAAGAATTAGGCTTCCGGCAGAATGACGCTGCCTGCGATCCAAGAAGAAAGCCGCCCTCGGGGAAAATTCCCCATTGGATGTCCCTAGCCATAGAGCTGAAACATAGACATCCCTCTCCCAGAGATCTACATATAAACTGCTATCTCCCACATCAGTAGAAAATCCGCTATAACTGCGGTACACTCCCTTGACCCACCAGTTTCCAGGAAAAAAATCGAACCCTGTCTCGAAGGAAATCGATTTCGAACTCTTGTTATTTGACGTAAATGGAAGTGCGTAGATAAAGTCCCAATAAAAGTCTCCGTAGCCGAGACCGAGACCCACATCTACCGGGCGATTGGATTTCAGCGCCCCACCATCAAACTCGCTACTCCAGAAACTGACGAAGTTGTAATTGCACAGAAAACGGATTAGGCGATTTCTAATCGCTAACGCATAATGTTGAACTTTTTCAAAAGATACTCATTT